>CALAIJ010000271.1 GCA_937923365.1 uncultured Sulfitobacter sp. | reverse complement strand
GGTCCAGCAGCTTTTTCGCAGCGGGTACAGGCGCGGTTGTGAACAACCCGGGTGCTTGCGCGTGGCTGGCATGCCCCACGATGCGCGCACGGATGTTCAGGCCTTGCGCCAACGCGGCCTCTTCAGAGGCCAGTACGAGTGCTGCAGCCCCATCGGAAATTGAAGACGCATTTGCGGCCGTCACAGTGCCATCTTTGCGAAACGCCGGTTTCAGTTGGGGGATTTTTTCAGGCCGCGCCTTCGCCGGCTGTTCGTCCGCATCGATTGTCACATCGCCCTTACGGGATTTCAACGTGACCGCTGCGATCTCACCATCGAAAGCGTTGCCGGCTTGCGCGGCCAAAGCGTTCGAAAGCGATTTCAGCGCATATTCATCCTGTGCTTCTCGGGTAAACTGGTAACTTTCGGCGCAATCTTCGGCAAAAGTGCCCATCAGACGGCCCTTGTCATAAGCATCCTCAAGCCCGTCAAGGAACATGTGGTCAACAACAGCCCCGTGCCCCAACCGCGCACCACCGCGCATCTTGGGCAGAACGTAAGGCGCGCCCGTCATGCTTTCCATGCCGCCTGCGATCATGACATCGGTCTGGCCAAGGGCGATCTGGTCATGGGCGATCATGGCCGCCTTCATGCCGGAACCGCACATTTTGTTGAGCGTTGTGGCGGGAACCTCTTGACCAAGCCCGCCCTTGAAACCGGCCTGCCGCGCGGGGGCCTGACCCTGACCGGCAGGCAACACACAGCCCATCAGGACCTCTTGGACGACAGGCGCGCCGGCATCTGCAATCGCAGCCTTGATGGCGGCTCCGCCCAGATCGGCAGCGGTCAATCCGTCAAAAGCGCCCTGAAATCCGCCCATGGGCGTTCGTGCGGCACCTGCAATTACGACTTTGGTCATGTGTCGGTCTCCTTGGCTCCCCGTGCGATCCTCATAAGTTGGTAAGGAATCGCAGCTATCAAAGACGCCCGATGGCGCTTGAAGGACTATCTATGGAACTTTCCACAAAAACAGAAGGGCACATGCAGGTCGTGTCGGTCCTGCATTCACGAATTGATGCGGCTGTGGCCTTGGCATTCAAGGAAGCAATGCGCAGCCAGACCGATGGCGGCGCGGACACGGTCTTGCTGGACCTGCAAAAGGTGGACTTCATCGATTCCAGCGGGTTGGGGGCGATTGTCGCCACGATGAAACACCTCTCGCCGGACCGGAAACTTGTGCTGGCGGGCCTGACGCCTGCGGTCGACAAGGTCTTTCGGCTGACACGGATGGATTCGGTCTTTAGCGTTTTCTCGTCCCTTCACGACGCGGTGGAGGCACAGAGTGCATAACCCCACGGCCCAGTCACACGCGGGCAATGATGCGCAGCAGCGCCCCCTACCGCCCTTCCAACTTTCTGTGCAAAGCAGCGAGATGGCGGTGCGCGAAGCGTTGGGCGGCTTTATCGCCTGCCTCAACCCGCTGCAGCTTGATCTGGAAGAAATCAGCACGGTCGAACTGGTCCTTGCAGAAGCCCTGAATAATATAGTGGAGCATGCCTATCCCGTTGCCATGCCGGACCAGCCCATTCGCATAAGCTGCGTCCACCGGCGGGATGGACTTTGGATTACCATCAGCGACAAGGGCCACCCGATGCCTGACGGCCAAGTGCCGATCGGCATGGCGCAGGACATAGATGTGGATATCATGGACATGCCCGAAGGCGGTTTTGGCTGGTTTCTGATCAAGGATCTGGCCAAGGATGTCAGCTATTGCCGGAAGGGCCAGGAAAACTGCCTGGACCTGCGTTTGGCTGTGGCTGTCCGCCGCGCCATTTAAGTTTATTTATTATATTTTTCAACGTATTAGTGTATGCGCGTCCGCGCGTGGCGCCCCTGCACAACCCTTCCGAGAATTTGCCCCATTGATGCCTTAGAATACCGCGAAAGGGCCTTGAACCCATCACAATTGCGCCTTGGTTGAAGGGCATAGATGGGCCTGTAGCTGCATATGGCTTCCCTCGACGTCGCGTTTAATAGCCCCCACCCAGTGCGCGGCGTCGAGGTACTTTCCCAGACCACATTGGCAGCAGTGCCCACACAGGCTAGGGTCCCCTTCAGACACATCTGAACGGGGATTTTTTGCATGCGTGACTTTCACTTACCGGGCCGTTCGGCCGTATTGGCAACCAATGGCATGTGCGCCACATCGCATCCCCTTGCGGCGCAAACGGCTGTTGATGTCCTCAAACGGGGCGGCAACGCGATGGATGCGGCGATTGCGGGCGCGGTTTTGCTGGGCATTTGCGAGCCACAGATGACAGGAATCGGCGGCGACTGCTTTGTGCTTTATTCCCCCGCTGGCAGTGACGATGTGCAGGCGCTGAACGCCTCTGGCCGCGCACCTGCCGCGCAGGATGCGGCGGACCTGCGCGCCAAGGGCCATGACACCGTGCCTCTCTATGACGCGCAGGCCGTGACGATCCCCACGGCCATCGACGGCTTTTGCCACTTGTCGGAAAGCCATGGCAAGCTGGGCCTCGACGCGCTGCTAGCCCCCGCCATCCACTACGCAGAGCACGGCGTGCCTGTCGCCCCCCGCGTGGCATTCGACTGGGCGACCTCAGCCGAGATCCTGCAAGGTGCGGCGCGCATGCACTACATGGTAAACGGCAAAGCGCCTAACACGGGCGATGTCTTTGCCGCCCCCGGACAGGCCGAAGTTCTGCGCCGCATTGCCAAAGACGGACGCGATGCCTTCTATCAAGGCGAAATCGCTGACGACATGATAGCCACCCTGAATGCCGCAGGCGGCGTGCACACGGCAGAGGATTTTGCCACTGCCAAAGCCACGCCCAGCACCCCCGTGTCAGGCCCCTACAAAGACATCGAAGTGGTGGAGCATCCACCGAACGGCCAAGGCGCTACTGCTTTGTTAATGATGAATATTCTGTCTCACTTTGACATCGCAGGCATGGACCCGATGGGCGCGCAGCGTGTCCACATCGAGGCCGAAGCGACCAAACTGGCCTATGACGCCCGCAACCGTTTTCTGGCCGATCCGGATCATACGACCCGACTGGACCACATGCTGTCCCCCGAAACGGCGGCACAGCTGGCGGCCCTGATCGACCCCAAAAAGGCAATGGCTGCCGCCGCCCCGATCTCCGAAGCCGTGCACAAAGACACCATCTATATCACCGTGGTGGACGGCGACGGCATGCAGGTGTCGCTGATCTATTCGATCTTTCACGGATTCGGGTCGGGCATTGCCTCGGATAAATACGGCATCCTGCTGCAAAATCGCGGGGCCGGATTCACCCTGGAGGAAGGCCACCCGAACGAGCTGAAAGGCGGTAAGCGCCCGATGCACACGATCATCCCGGGCATGGTCAAACGCGCAGGCAAGGTAATCATGCCCTTCGGTGTAATGGGAGGGGCCTATCAGCCCTGCGGTCACGCGCGGTTTGCGTCCAACCTGACCGACTTTGGCATGGACCCGCAGGCGGCCATCGACGCCCCGCGCGCTTTTGTGGACAACGGCGTCCTTCAGGTGGAACGGGGGTACACAGACGCGGTGCGTCAAGAGCTCACCAGCATGGGCCACGAAGTGACGATTCCCGACACAGCCATCGGCGGCGCACAGGCCATTCTTCGCCACGACAGCGGTGTGCTGGAAGGCGCGAGCGATCCGCGCAAAGACGGCTGTGCTTTGGGATACTAGGCGGGGGTGGTGGGCAAGATGCCCACCTTACGGGCACAAAGCCGCTATGGTCTGTAATCGCGGCAAGGTGGGGCTTTGCACCCGCCTACCCTAGTTCAGTTGGAAATGCAGGGGATAGGCCCCGTCGGTGAACGGCCCGAAGAGATCGGGAATATCGGGATGGTCCACAGGCTCACCGGAATAGTCCGCGACCAAGTTCTGCTCTGACACATAGGCGACGTAGTAGCTTTGGTCATTCTCGGCCAGCAGATGATAGTACGGCTGCTCTTTCCCGGGACGGCTGTCTTCGGGAATCGCCTCGTACCACTCATCGGTGTTGGAGAATTCGGGGTCGACGTCAAAAATCACACCCCGAAAGGGATGTTTCTTGTGACGGACGATCTGTCCAAGATGATATTTTGCACGTGTGCG
>CALAIJ010000270.1 GCA_937923365.1 uncultured Sulfitobacter sp. | reverse complement strand
GTGCCGGCGATATAGGTGGCAATGACAGGGCGGGCGGCGGCCATGGCTTCCATGACGACCATGGGCAGTCCTTCGGCAAAGCTGGGCATGACCAACGCATGGGCAGAGGCCAGTTGCGCCTTGATCCCGTCTTCGTCCAGCCAGCCGGTCAAGATGACGCGGGCGCCCAGCCTGTGCTGTGCGATCAACGCTTCGATGTCGCCGCGCATTTCGCCGTCACCGACAAGGCTCAAGTGGATGTCCTCTTGCGTCTGCGCCATGGCCTTGATCAGGGCAAGCTGGCCTTTTTGTTCCACCAGCCGTCCGATCGCCACCACGCGGCGCGGGCCGTCGGGTATGGGGGCAGGGGCGTCAAACTTGGCAGGCTCGATGCCGCAATGCACGACGTTGATACGCGCCCAATCGGCAGGGTCCGCCCAACGGCAAAGCTGGCTGCGACCGAACTGGCTGATGGCAACAGTGAAGTCCGCGTGATGCATTTTGGTGCCCAGAGACAGCGCACGGGGCGCGTCGAATTCTTCGGGGCCGTGAACGGTAAAGCTGAACTTGGGGCCGCCCATCAGAGAGCTCAGCATGGTGACGACCGCGGCGTTGGTGCCAAAATGCGCATGCGCATGGGTGACACCTTCGGCGCGGCACCGTTCGGCAACATAGGCTGCTTCGGCCAGGTAGATGCCGTGGCGCAGGCGGCCCACTTCGGAGACGCCGCCCATCTGCATCGCCAGCTTCAGAGCCTGCCAGAAGTCGCTTGCGTCCCGTTTGAACGCACCAAAGGAGGCGGCCATCAGGGCGCGGCCCCCTTCGGCCAGAACGTATTCAGTCTTGTCTTTCTCCGCCCTGTCTTGTGCATCGACCAATGTACCCTCGGCGGGCCGCATGGCAAAGCGCAGAACCTCATGGCCTTGCGCCTCCAACGCGCGGATTTCGCGGCGGATAAAGCTGTGCGAAGGCTGCGGATAGGTGTTGAGGATATAGGCGATCTTCACGGGGGCAGTGTCCTGTCTATGCGCGTGTCTGGCCGTGGGTGGCGCGCGCTTTCAGCGCATGGAAAGCGGGATGTGTCACCCTTTGCGCAAATCGGGATTGCGCGCCAGTCGGGCGGCACGTCCACGCTTGCCCGCAGCACGGCGGTTGTCGAGCATCTGCGCCCAGCCTGCGCGCTTGCCGTCGCGGCGTTGCTTGTCCCCGCGCATGTCGGGGATGGAGACGACGGGGCGCAGCCCTGTTTCCCTCTCCATCTGGCGGGCGGTACGGACGATCGGACGGCGCAGTTCCATCAGAAAGGCAAGCACCAGGCCCAGCCCCACACTTGCGACCCCGCCCATCATGGCAAGTTTCTTGCGGCTCATGGAAATGGGGTAATCGGGCAGGGGCGCTTCCTCGATGGTGGTCAAACGCTCACCACGGGCGGCGGATTCCAAAGAGAAGCCAACTTCCGCTTCACTGCGGCGGGTGGCAATCACGTTCAACTGGCCCTGCAACGAGGTGATGCGGCGCTCGAACTTGGCCAGCTCCCGCTCCACCTCGGGCGAGGTCTCGATGCTGTCGGCCAAAGTGCTGCGCCGCGCTTCGAGCAGGGTGCGCTGGTTGGTCAGGCTGTCAAGTTGGTCTTGCAACTCGCTTTCCTGACGCTCCACCGTGGAGGCCCGCTGGCTGCGATCAATCCGGTTGCGCGCAAGCTGGGTCGCAATGATCTCGCGGTCGAGTGTCAGAATGGCCTCATTGAGACTGGAGATTTCGTCGCGCAGAAACCCAAGGCTGCCTTCGATGGACAGATCATTGGCGGTGCGGAAGGCGGCAAGCTCGTCCTCGGCCAAGGCAAGCTCGTCGGTGAGTTTGTCAAATTGCTGGCTGAAAAAGGCGAGCGTTTCTTCGGTCTGTTCCTGCCGTTGTTTGAGCGTCAGCGCACGGGTGCGGTCAGCGACTTCGTGCGCAATGCTTTGGGCCAGTTCCGGCGTCGGCATTTCCGCAGTGAACGTCAGGACAGCGATGGCCCCGTCGTCGGCAAATCCTTCGCGCACCGCAGCCACGCCGGTGATCGACACCGACTGGCGCAGCAAGTTGACCTTGTCTGCGGTCAGCAGATCGGGCTGATCGCTGAACAGGCCGAACTTCTCGATGATCTCAAGCAGACTGCCGCGCGACATGACCTGCTGTTCGATCAACTGCAAACGCCGCGCCGAGGACCCGGCGACGGTTGTCGGGGCAAGTTCGCTATCGATCTTGGGTTGCTTGATCTGGATGACTTCGGCGGAACGGTAGGAATGGGGTTGCGCGAGCGCATAGAACACCGACGCCATGCACCCGAAAATGATGCAAAAGGAGATCAGGCCGATCCGGCGACGGACCATGTCCAGAAAATCACTCAGCGAATAGATGGGGCCCATGGCCAAGCTTACCTCACGTTAGTGCGCGCAGGCAAAAGCCCACGCGCTCAGTTTTGCTCAAATCAGAAGAATAGGGCAAGAGTGGGGCGAAACCCCTATTTACTGCGTGATCGAGTTGCTGCGCGCGCGGTTCAGCACGACCCCCAGCAGCGGGACGCGGTTGTCCAGCATACGCTCGCATTCGACCAGTTGGCGCGACATGGTTTGCGTACCGTCAGAGATCAGTAGAACACCGTCCAGCTGCGGCAGGAAGGCCGAGACGTCGTCGTGCCCCAGCATTGGCGGCATGTCGTAGATCACCATATCGGGGCGCAGCGCCGCACGCATCTTCTGCAGCGTCAACAGCGTGGACGGGTCCTGCAACGTCTCCGACGGGTTTGCGTCCGCCGTGTCGTTCAGACCAAGCGCCAGCGTCTCACTGGCGCGCACCAGATGGCGGCCCATGGGCACAGTGCCGTCCAGATAGTAGCGCATCATCCCGCGTGCTTCGATGTCAAAGGCCTTTGCAACGCCGGGTTTACGCAGGTTGAAGTCCATCAACACGGTGCGTGATCCCGGCACGCGGCTCAGGCTCAGCGCGAGGTTGGTCGCCATAAACGTATTGCCGCAGCCCGATGTGGGGGCTGTGATGGCAATGTTGCGCCAGCCGTTTTCCTGTGTGACCTGACGCAGACGGGTGCGCAGCAGATCAAAGGCCCGTGCAGTGGGGCTGTCGCGGTGGCTGTCGACCACAGGCATGGCCGAAGATATGGCACGGTTTTCGCCCGCCTCTTCCAGTTCAAGATCTTCCCAACGGGGCGCGTCGGCATCCGTGACAAAACGGCTTTCGTGCGGGGTCGCAAAAGATTGCGCCAGAGCGCGCTTCTGCGCGTCCTCTACCACCACGCGGCGCGGGCGGATGGAGTGGCGCAGCCCGCTGGGGGTTTGCGCCATCTGGGTGCCGGTCTCTGCGGTAGGGGTGTCATCAAAGTGATAGGTATCGCGCATCACATCCCCCTTTCGTTTTTTGAACATGGGAACAACTTATAGTGCGGAGCGGGGCAAGGGCAAAGCATCATCGTCTCAGTACCCCGTGCGGCGCAGAACCACGCCGATGGTCTTGAGCATGATCTGCAAGTCCTTGCCGAAGCTCAGTGAGCGTTCATAGGCCGCGTCTACATCATTGCGGTAGCGGAAGGTATTGCCGTTACGTGCAGACACCTGCCACAGACCGGTGATGCCGGGGCGCAGGGCATTGTAGGCGCGCATGTCGCCATACATGTCTTCCTGCTCTGGCATCATGGGGCGGGGGCCGACGATGCTCATGTCGCCCTTGAGAACGTTCCAAAGCTGCGGCAATTCATCCAGGGATGACGCCCGCAAGAAGGCCCCTACGCGGGTCACGCGCGGGTCGGCTTTCAGCTTTTGCAGGCTGTCCCATTCGGCGCGCATGGCGGGATCGCTTGCCAGATAATCTTCGAGCACCTTGTCGGCGTCACGCACCATCGTGCGCAGCTTCAGGATTGAAAACTCTTTCCCGTCGCGGCCCAGACGCGGCTGACGGTAGAACGGCCCACCACCTTCGGCCCAAAGCGCCAAAGAGCACAGCCCGATCACAGGTAGCGTGAAAGGTGCGCTGGCCAGCACACAGGTGACATCCAGAATGCGCTTGCCCATATTGCGGTAAGGGCGGCGCGCCTCGACAGGGCGCGCAAACGCGGCGTCCCAGGCAGCGCTGGGCGTGACGGAAGGCGGCAGCGCGCCTTCGGCAAGGGCCACGTCCATCTCACGAGATGTCGGGGCAAAATCGAAAAGGCCGTATCCGGGCCCGTCAGCATTAAACTTCTTCATGACAACCCCCCAGGGTTTATCGGTACTCATACATTCATACCGGCACTCGCGGCATATCGGGATTGGGTACTGCAAGGCGTGTGGCTGGCCCGTGGCATTGGGCGCTTCTTAGCGATGCTCGGGGCTTCTTAGTGAATAACCCTACGTCACACCGCGGTCACAAGTGCAGTAATTCCATAACTCGACATATCCATATCAGTTTTTCGCCGTATTTGAGCGACTTTCTGCGAAACACACTGTTTCCGCGTCCGCCATCTATCTACGCGTTGCCGCATACAGATAAATGGGGAAAAAACCAGTAAAAACAGCCCAATCCGGCCCACAAAGACGAAGATTGAAAGTGGGCGCATAACCGAAGGTTGAAATCACTTATGGCAACAATGCGTTTGAAATATGGCAAATCTGCCTTATTTCGTTTCAGCCCAGCATCTTGCGCCACATTCCTAATGTAGCCTCAACACCGCCTGTTCCCGACGCGACGGCCACAGCACGTCAGGCCTGCAAGATCGCCGTTGCCGCGCGATCCGCGATCATCATGGTAGGCGCATTGGTGTTTCCCGACACCAGTGCAGGCATCACGGAGCAATCCGCCACCCGCAGCCCCTCAATGCCGTTTACCCGCAGATCGAGGTCCACAACCGCGCTGGGGGTGGGGCCCATGCGGCAGGTACCTGCCGGGTGAAAGATGGTACGGGCCTGCGCGCGGATCGCGTCGTCCAGACGGTTTGATCCCAAGGCTGTGCTGACATCCGGCCCCGGCCAGACTTCTTCGCCGATGATGTCCTGCAAGGGGCCTTGCGCGCAGATTTCACGCGCCAGCCGCACCCCGCGCCGCAGGGTATCAAGGTCTTCCGCGTGGCCAAGGGCAGAGGCGGCAAAGACCAGATCATCGGCCGGTGCAGCAGATCGCAGGACCAGACGTCCCCGCGATTTGGGGCGCATCGTCATCGGATGCACCTGAAGCGCATGGAAATTGAGGGGCGGTTTGCCCGGTCCAGCGGGTGCAAAGGGGGCAAAGTTGAACTGCACGTCCGGCCGACCCGCGCCACTGGTGTCCACGCAAGCCCCTGCATCCAGCAGGTTCGAGGTTAGCAACCCCCGCCGGAACAACGCGTATTGCGCGCCGTGGCGCAGTGCGGCCAGCCCTTTGTCTGCCCCGTGCAGGCCCTTTGCTCCCTTCAGGCGGCGGGTGACAGGTGTGCCGACGTGATCTTGGTAGTTGCGCCCCACTTCGTCCGCTGCATGCACGACGTTAATGCCGTGTCGGTCCAGCACGTCCTGCGGTCCGATCCCCGACAGCATCAGCACCTTGGGGGAATGAAAGCTGCCTGCGCTCAGAATAATCTCGCGTCGCGCGCGGATAGTGATCTGCGCGCCGTCTGCGGTGCGGGCTTCGACACCTGTGGCGCGGCGGTTGGTGATCTGGATCCGCTCGACAGAATGGCCCGTCAGGACGGTCAGGTTTTCGCGATGCATGTGCGGTCTCAGAAACGCATAGGCCGAGGATTGCCGTTGCCCGCCACTGGCTGTCACCTGATACCAGCCCGCACCTTCCTGCTGCGCGCCGTTAAAGTCCTGCGTGGGCGGGACACCTGCCTGCACTGCCGCCGCGATGATCCGCGCCGATACGGGATGCGGGGCAGGAGGGCCGTCCACCAGTAATGGCCCGCTTTGGCCGTGATAGGCGTCGTCAAATTGCAGGTTCCGCTCTTGCGCGCGAAAGACGGGCAGGACATCGCGGTAGCCCCAGCCCGTGCACCCGTGCAGCCCTTCCCAATCGTCATAGTCCTGGGCCTGGCCACGCATATAGATCATGCCGTTGACCGATGATCCGCCCCCCAGCACGCGGCCTTGCGGGACGGGGAAGGGCCGTCCTCCAAGGCTTTCATCCGGTTCCGAGACGATCACATCCGCATCCCGGCTTTGCAGCGCTTTGAAAAACGTGGCGGGGATGTGGATCCAGCGGTTGGTGTCGCGGCGTCCCCGCTCAAGTAAGGCAACCGTGCCGTCGCTTTCGGCCGCCAGACGTGCGGCAATGACGCAGCCCGCCGCGCCGCCGCCGACGATCACATAGTCGAACTCCAACGCCATATGCAGGCCCCGATCCCAGATGTTCCGGCATCCATAAAACCATAGCGCGCAGCGCATAGCAAAGACGTCGTCCGAGAACTTGGTTGGCAAAAAAGGGAAGTGGCAGCCCGTAGGGGAATCGAACCCCTCTTTCCAGGTTGAAAACCTGGCGTCCTAACCGATAGACGAACGGGCCACTGCGCGGGTGATTAGGGTTTTGCGCGGATATGTGCAAGTAAAAAGTTGCGCCAAATCGCACATCATGCCCTTGCTGCATCCTCCAGCCGCAATTGCACCGTTTGCCGCCCGCGCCACGTGTTGATGTCAAGCCGCCCTGCAAGATGAAAACGCGCGCCGCCGTGGGCCTCAAGCGCAGGCCCCAAAGGTCCGTCGAAGGCCCCAAAGGCGATGGCATCCATTGTGCTGCCCAGCCCGTCGGAAAAGCTGATCTTGAGGTGGCTCTCGCCCACACGTTTGGCGAAACGGATCTGCATGTCGGCAAAGACGAACCTCGGGGCAGGGGCAGAGGCACCAAAAGGGCCCGCCTGTTCGATCTGCTCTGTCAGTTCGACGGTGGCGGCACCGGGCATCAGAATGCCGGTCACATCCAGATCGGAGGGCCCTTTCAGATGCGCCCCTTGTTTGGCCAGCAACGCGTCAAGCCGCGCCATGGCGGGCTCTAGCTGGTCTTCGCGCACCGTCAGACCCGCAGCCATCTTGTGCCCGCCACCCTTTACCAGCAGCCCTTCGGCGGCCAACCGTTGGATCGGCGCGCCCAGATCAATGCCGCTGACGGAACGGCCAGAGCCTTTGCCGACGCCGTCTTCCAGCCCGATGACAATCGCAGGGCGCCCGGAAGCTTCCTTGAGGCGCGAGGCCACGATGCCCACCACACCCGGGTGCCAGCCGGGGCCTGCCGCCCAGACCAACGCGCTGTCAAAGCCGCGCTCTTCGGCCTGTGCGAGGGCGGCAGCGCGGACTGATGCCTCCACCTCGCGGCGTTCCGTGTTCAGGGTATCGAGCCGTTCGGCCAAGGCTGCCGCTTCGTGCGGGTCTGCGGTTGCCAGCAGACGCGCGCCCAGATCGGCCTGACCGATCCGCCCGCCCGCATTGATACGCGGGCCCAGCAGGAACCCAAGGTGATAGGCCGTCGGGGCCGTGTCCATCCGCGCGGTGTCCGCAAGGGCCGCCAGCCCCACGCGGTCGCGCCGCGCCATCACACGCAGGCCTTGCCGCACAAACGCGCGGTTTACCCCGATCAACGGGGCGACGTCTGCCACCGTGGCCAGCCCAACCAGATCAAGCAGGCTCATCAGATCGGGGCCTGTTGCCCCGTCTTCGCGCATCTGCCGTCCTGCCTCGACCAGCATCAGAAACACAACGGCGGCGGCACATAGATGCGCACAGGCCCCGTCTTCGTCTTGACGGTTGGGGTTCACGATCGCATGGGCGTCGGGCAGCGTTTCGCCCCCCAAGTGGTGATCCAGCACAACCACATCCGCCCCTTTAGCCGCCGCGACAGGCTCGTGGGATAAGGTGCCGCAGTCGACGCAGATGATCAGATCATGATCGCGGGCGAGGGCGGCCATCGCCTCGTCATTGGGTCCGTAGCCTTCGTCGATGCGGTCCGGCACATACAGGGTGGCATCCCGCCCCATGCTGCGCAACCAGACCAGCAAAAGTGCGGCGGAACTGCCCCCATCGACGTCATAATCTGCAAAGACGGCAATCCGCTGGCGCGCTTTGACGGCGGCCAGAAACCGCGTGGCGGCCTTCTCCATGTCTTTCAGGGATCGCGGGTCGGGCAATAGATCACGCAAGGATGGCGCCAGAAATGCTTCGGCGTCCTCTGCGGCAACCCCGCGCCGCGCCAGTACCTGACACACCGCTTGTGGCAAATCGCTGCGTTGCACCAACAGTTCAGTGGCACGTTCAGTATCGGCGCTGGGGCCAATCCACCGCCGTCCTGTCAAAGAAGCATCAACGCCTAGAAAACTCACACCGTCCCCTGCTTCCAAATGGTTCTACAAGCCCGGGGGTTCGGGGCAGGCCCCGAAAACCCCGACCTCACTGCGCGCGCAGCCCTCAGGTGCCCTCGACGGGCGTGCGGTAATTGATCCGCCGGACGGATCCGGTCTTGGAGCGCATGATCAGCGTCTCGGTGGTCATCCAGCCCGGCTCGCGTTTGACACCGGGCACAAGGTTGCCGTCGGTGACGCCGGTGGCGGCAAAAATCACATCCTCGGTGACCATTTCGTCGCGGGAATAGATGCGGTCAAAGTCGGTGATGCCGGCCTTGGAGGCACGTCCCCGCTCGTCATCATTGCGGAACAACAGCCGCCCGTACATCTGCCCGCCCATGCACTTGAGCGCGGCTGCGGCCAGCACCCCTTCAGGGGCCCCGCCAGAGCCCATATACATGTCGATGCCTGTGCCGGGATCAGCGCAATGCATGACGCCCGCCACATCGCCGTCAGTAATCAGGCGAATGGCGGCACCGATGCTGCGCACTTCGGCGATCATCTCTTCGTGGCGCGGACGCTCGAGAATACAGACAGTGATGTCGGCCGGCTTGCATTTCTTGGCCTTGGCCAATGCCTTGACCCGCTCACCGGGGGTCATGTCCAAAGTGACCACGTCCTCTTTGTAGCCCGGCCCAATCGCCAGCTTGTCCATGTAGACGTCCGGCGCATGCAACATGGAGCCGCGCGGCCCCATCGCAATGACTGTCAGCGCGTTTGGCATGTCCTTGGCCGTCAGCGTGGTGCCCTCCAGCGGGTCAAGCGCGATATCGACGCCGGGGCCATTGCCGGTGCCCACTTCCTCACCAATGAACAACATGGGCGCTTCGTCCCGCTCCCCTTCGCCGATGACCACGACGCCGGCGATATCCAACAGGTTCAACTGTTCGCGCATTGCGTTGACGGCGGCCTGATCTGCGGCCTTTTCGTCACCCTTGCCGACCAGCTTGGCCGAGGCGAGGGCAGCAGCCTCGGAAACGCGGGCAAGGCCCAGCGACAACATGCGGTCTTGAAAGTCTGCGGTGGCGGTCATGTGCTCTTCCTTGGGAATTTGGTTTTGCCCCGTCTAGCGATTGAGACGCTTTGACACAAGCAAATGCAACACATCCAAGGGCAGTGCCATTTACCATCGGTTAACCGCCTCCGCCTAGTGTCGTATTGAATGCTGAATATGAGGGCATCACGTGGCCAGCCAGAAGAACTACCTGCAAAGTGAACTTGATGCGCTCATCCGTGCGGATGATGGCGCGTGGTCGTTCTTGCAAAAGGGATCGCTGGACGGCATCTGGTACTGGGATCTGGAGCATCCCGAAAACGAGTGGATGAGCCCTGAATTCTGGCGCCTTTTCGGCGTTGATCCGGCGACGAAACGCCATGATCCCGCTGAATGGCAAGACATCATCTTCAAGAACGACCTGAACGTGGCGCTCGCCAATTTTGAGGCGCATTGTGCGGACCCTGACGTGCCCTACGATCAGATCGTGCGCTACCGCCATGCGGACGGATCGGTTGTCTGGGTGCGCTGCCGTGGCATCGCGATCCGAGATGCGCAGGGTAAACCCATTCGCATGCTGGGCGCCCATAATGACATCACTGCCGTCAAGCGGTCAGAGGAAATTGCCCGCCAGAATGCGCGGCAAGCCGAAGCTGCCAACGCGGACCTGCGCGCGTTCTCCTATTCGGTGTCTCACGATCTGAAAGCCCCGACAAACACCCTCAAACTGCTGCTGAACGAGTTGGAACACGAGGCAACTCCGGCACTGGACGATGACACAAAGGACTTGCTGGCGCTGTGCAGGCAAACTGTTGACCGGATGCAGATACAGGTGGACGACGTCTTGAGCTACACCCGTCTGATCAGCACCAATCCTGAATTTTCCACAGTGGCGCTGGCCGATTGTGCGGGGCGGGCCACTGATAATCTGCAGGCAGACATTCAAGCGACGGGTGCGCAGGTGCGTGTCGGGACGCTGCCCGAAGTAAAAGCGTGCCGTACGCAAATGTCGATCTTGTTCCAGAACCTCTTGGCAAATGCGATCAAGTTTTGTGAGCCGGGCAGCCCACCAGAGATTCATATCGACTGCGAGTTGCGGGACGAACGCTATGACATCACCGTGCGCGATAACGGGATCGGGATTCCCGCCAAGGACAGCGCACGCATTTTCGGCCTGTTCCAGCGCCTTCATACGCGCGAGACCTTCGATGGGTCGGGTATCGGCCTGTCGATGTGTCAGCGTATTGCGCATAATCACAAGGGACACATCTATGTGGCCGCAAACCCCAGCGGGCAAGGTACAGCCTTTACCGTCAGTCTTCCAAGAGGTCTGAGATGAACGCCAATGTTACAGACGAAAAACCGATCGGCCTTGCACTGGTGATCGACGATGAGGCCGTGGACCAGATGCTCTATGACCGGATCCTGAAACGCTCCGGTTTGGTGGGCCGCGTGATGGGTTTCACCTACGCGCAGGATGCGCTGGATTTCCTGAGCGAGCCGACGAATGATCCTGTCGACGTTGTGTTCCTGGACATCAACATGCCGCGCATGAACGGGTTCGAGTTTCTGGAGGCGGCGACCACCCAGCTTGGGGCACATTTCGCCAAGGCCTGTGTGGTTATGCTGACCACATCGCTCAATCCCGATGACCGAAGCCGCGCAGAAAGCTTTGATGTTGTGCGTGATTTCATCAACAAGCCGCTGACCATCGCCCAAGTGCAGGAAATTGCGACCTGGCTCGTCGAGGAAGCGAAGAAGCGCGCTTGCGCGTGATCCGGAGTTGCGCGGTCTTGGTGCAGACCGCTTAGACTTCTTCGATCCGCAACGCGACAGGGGCGCCGGCCAACACGCCAGTGTCTTCCATCGCAGACAATGCGGTGTCCAGGGCGGCACGTGTCGTCTTGTGCGTGACGATCAGGACGGGCGCTTCGGGTGCCTCGTGTTCGTATTGGCGCATGCGGTTGATGCTGACACCAGCCTCGCCCAGAACAGTTGCGATCTTGGCCAAAGCACCGGGTTTGTCCACCAAAGCGGTGCGCAGATAATAGGCGGCAGGGCGCTGTGACGTGGCCGCTGTCGCCGTCGCAAGTCCGGCTGCTGGCTGGCCAAATACGGGTCCCGCACTGCCCTTGGCAATATCGCAAACGTCCGACATCACGGCAGAGGCTGTAGGCCCTTCGCCCGCACCCGCACCGCGCAACACGATCTGGCCCACGGCGTCGCCTTCGATCACCACCATATTGGTGCCGCCTTCCAACTGCCCCAAGGGGGATGTTTCGGGCACCAGACAGGGTTGCATGCGTTGTTCAAGCCCGCGTCCGGTCATTTGCGTCACGCCCAGCAGCTTGATCTTGTATCCCATGTCGGCAGCGGCAGTGATATCCTCGATGGAGACGCGTTCGATCCCTTCCAATTGGATGCCATCAAAGTCGACCCGTGTCCCAAACGCGATGGAGGAGATGATCGCCAGCTTGTGCGCTGCATCAATGCCGCCCACGTCCAGTTGCGGATCGGCCTCCAGATACCCCAAGCCGTCAGCCTCGGCAAAGATGTCCTGATAGGTTTTGCCAGAAGTCTCCATCCGCGTGAGGATGTAGTTGCACGAGCCGTTCATCACCCCCATGACGCGGGTGATCTGGTTACCTGCAAGCCCTTCCATCAGGGTCTTGATAACCGGAATGCCGCCTGCCACGGCCGCCTCGTATTTCAGCGCGACGCCTTTGGCCTCGGCCGCTTCCGCCAAGGTCTGGCCGTGGACCGCTAACATGGCTTTGTTCGCGGTGATTACCTGTTTGCCCGCTGCAATCGCCGCTTCGGTCGCGGCTTTGGCAGGGCCGTCCTCGCCCCCCATGAGCTCCACGAAAACATCCACATCGTCACGCGTGGCGAGGGCTACGGGGTCATCCTCCCAGCCGTAGCCGGTCAGGGGGACGCCGCGATCCTTGGATTTGGACCGGGCAGAGACGGCGGCAATCTCGATCTTGCGGCCAAGACGGGCCTCAAGCAGGGCCGCCTGTGTGCGGATGATGCGCACCACGCCAACCCCGACAGTACCCAGACCTGCAATACCAAGGCGAAGCGGTTCTGACATGGGCGGTATTCCTTACTTTGGTGTGCTTTGGCGCGGATGTAGCGGGTTGCGCGCAGGCATGCAACGCCGCCGTGACTAGCGCAGGCCTTGCGCCAGACGTTGTCTTTCGCGCCCCGTCAGGACGGAGCCACGCAGACGGTTGGCGCGGGCGCGCAGATTGGCCACGCGGGCCTGCAGATTGGCCTGGGTCTGCGCAGGGTCGACACGCCCCTGGGTGGCTTGCGCCAAGACCGGCTCCACCGGGACAAGCGCGGGGTAATCAGACGCAGCCAGAGCAGGGGTGACCCGCGCATCCAGTTGCGGGAACTGCGTGCAGGCGCCAAGGCCAAAGGCCAACACGGGCAGGGCGCAAAGAAGAAACTTGTGGCTCATGGCACGGTTTTGCACCAGCGCCTGCCGCCGTGCAAGCGGGCTTTGCTTTTGAACGATTGTTCATTAAATGAAGCATATGGCCAGAACGCAAGGATCACACTCCGACATTACAGGCCCGCGGGTGCGGGCGGCGGCACTCAAGCTGTTTGCGCGGGGCGGCTATGCAGCCGTGTCCATGCGCGCCATCGCGGCAGAGGTCGGGGTGCAGGCCGGGGCGCTCTACAATTACACGCCGGACAAGCAGTCATTACTGTTTGATCTGATGTCCGCACATATGACCGAACTGCTGGATCAGACACCAGACGGGTCCGATGCCGACCCGCGTGCGCAATTGCACAGCTTTGTCGATTTTCACATCCGGTTTCACGCGGACCGCCCCGACGAGGTTTTCATCGCCTATATGGAATTGCGCAACCTCACAGAGGAGAATTTTGCCCGTATCGAAGCCCTGCGCCGCCAGTACGAAGACCATCTTGAGGATATCCTGCGCAGCGGTGTTTCTTCCGGTGTGTTTAATGTTCGTGACACCAAGATTGTGACCCTTGCGATCATTGCGATGCTCACAGGCGTCAATACGTGGTTCCGTGCGGGCGGTCGGCTGTCGCTTGACGAAGTGGTCACGCAATACTGGGATATGGTGCGCAAGGCGGTGGGTGCGTGATCCAAAGGCCGCGCTAACGCGCGAATCCGTTTACGGGTATCTGCCGCGGGCCTGAGCCGACCTTGGCAAAGAGGTGCCTGAGGGATCGGTGTGATCCTCAGGTCACCTGTTCAAGGGGCGCGGCTATTCTTCTCAGCGTCAAGGACAGGCCGAGCAAAGCCCGGTGCTGCGCATCCTTGACCCCGAGAAGTGACGCCAAGGTCAGTGAGCGGGCTGGATGAAAGTGCCGTTGCGCAATTCGGCGAATGCCGTTTCAAGCTCTGCACGGGTGTTCATCACGATGGGCCCGTGCCAGGCGACCGGTTCTTCAATAGGCGCACCTGAAATCAGCAAGAAGCGGATGCCGTCAGGGCCTGCCTGAACGGTCACTTCGTCGCCTGTGCCAAAGCGGATCAAGGTGCGGTCGCCCGACATGTCGCGAATGTTTACTTCATGGCCCGCGACCTCCTTTTCCAGGAGCACGCCCGAGGGGGCAGAGGCATCCGCGAAGGCGCCCGCGCCGCCGAATACATAGGCAAACGCGCGGCGGTAGGTGTCGATCCTGAAGGTCTTCCTGACCCCCGCAGGCACCCAGATATCCAGATATTGTGGGTCAGCGGCGATGCCATCCACAGGGCCGGTTTTTCCCCAGAAATCCCCCGTGATCACTTTGACGCGGGTGCCGTCATCGTCGGTCACAACCGGAATGTCCGCCGCAGTGACATCCTGATAGCGCGGTGCGGTCATTTTTTGCGCGCCCGGCAGGTTGCCCCAAAGCTGGAAGCCGTGCATCTGGCCGCGTGGGTTTCCCTGTGGCATTTCCTGATGCAAGATGCCTGATCCGGCAGTCATCCACTGCACATCGCCCGCGCCCAGCGTGCCGGTATTGCCCAGGCTGTCGGCGTGGTCCACGGTGCCTTCAAGGACATAGGTGATCGTCTCGATCCCGCGGTGAGGATGCCAGGGGAAGCCTTTTTCAAAGTCCTGCGGATGGTCGTTGCGAAAGTCGTCAAATAGCAGGAACGGGTCCAGCTCTGACGGATCGGTAAAGCCGAAGGCGCGGTGCAGTTTGACCCCGGCACCTTCCATGGTAGGGGTTGCTTGACGGGTTTCCAAAGTGGGTCTGAGGGACATGGATCGTCTCCTTTTGATTGCTGAGGCGGAGATAGGCAGCCAAGGGTCATCGCGCAATTGTGCATGGGCAGAGGGCGGATGTGCATTCTTGTTCAGAAATCGTAAGTCACTGAACTGAAAACCCTAAATGAGGGTGCCCACCCCAAGTCCGCCATCCGTGTGCTGCGCATTTGCAGGTCCAGCATCGGGCCTTCCGCCCAGATACCATGCTGTCGCAGCGCCCATTTGCGCGGCAGGATGGCAGGCGGGGTTTTGACACCGGCTTGTGCGCCCAGCACGCGGGCGATCTCGCCGATGGGCACGCCTTGTTCCGCCACAAGGTTGAACACGCCAGCAGGATCAGACGCGCGCGCGATAGCCAGATACGCGGTGGCAGTGTCTTCGCGGTGGATCAACGGCCAGCGGATATGTTCCGACCCCATCAGAGGGGCAGGGCGGCCCGCACGTAATGCGCGCATCATGCGGGTGAATACGCCACCATCAGGGGCATAGACCATCGCGGGATGGATCACGGAGACCAACAGGCCGGGGCGGTCGGGCAGGCTTTCGATGGCGTCTTGCGCCCATTTGAAGGCGGTTATTGCGCGCAGGGGCGTGGCTTCGTCCGCGATGTCATTGCCGGTCTGACCAAAGAGCCAACCCCCGCCCGTGTAGAGAAACCGCAAAGGCTCCTTGCGGGTTCGGACCGCGTCGAAAAGCGCCGACAGCAGGCGCGGTTCGGTTTGCGCCATTTCCAGATCATAAGACGACGCGAGGTGAATAAAGACATCACTGGTCGCGGCCTCCTGCATCCAGAAATCAGGCGCAGTGATATCGCCCATCAGCGGTTGCGCCCCAAAGGATGTGATCTGTGCCGCGCCCGTATCAGTGCGCGTGAGTGCGGTTACTTCATGGCCCGCCGTGACCATCTGCTTCAAAACCGCTTTGCCGATGCTGCCCGTGCCGCCTGTCATGAAAATCCGGCTCATGTGGCGCGCCACCAATCGCCGGGCTTGCGCCGTTTGCCGCGGTTGCGGTCCATCCACAGGGCGATCTTGCGAAAGCGCGACAGGGC
>CALAIJ010000269.1 GCA_937923365.1 uncultured Sulfitobacter sp. | reverse complement strand
ATCCATGGCACCGCGCAAGATCATCATCGACACCGACCCCGGACAGGACGACGCTGTGGCGATCCTTCTGGCTCTGGCCAGCCCAGAGGACCTCGACGTGCTGGCCCTGACCTGCGTTGCGGGCAATGTGCCGCTTGATTTAACGTCCAAGAATGCCCGGATCGTCTGCGAGCTTGCAGGGCGCCCCGACCTGCCCGTCTATGCAGGCTGTGACCGCCCCTTGGGCCGTGATCTGGTCACCGCTGAACACGTGCACGGAAAGAGCGGCCTCGATGGCCCGAACCTGCCCGATCCCACTATGCCTTTGGCGACAGGGCATGCGGTGGATTTCATCATCGACACCCTGCGCAAGGCCGATGCGGGGACGATCACGCTGTGCCCGCTGGGGCCGCTGACCAACATCGCCACGGCCTTGCAAAAAGCGCCTGACATTGCAGAGCGCATTCAGGAAATCGTCCTCATGGGCGGCGGCTACTTTGAAGGTGGTAACATCACGCCCACAGCTGAATTCAACATTTACGTCGACCCGCAAGCCGCTGATATTGTGTTCAAATCAGGCATTCAGATCGTGGTGATGCCGCTGGACGTGACGCACAAGGCCCTGGTCACCAAATCGCGCAACGACGCTTTTCGCGCCTTGGGCACGCCTGCGGGGATCGCCGTGGCGCAGATGACCGATTTTTTCGAACGCTTCGACAAGGAAAAATACGGCTCCGCAGGGGCGCCTTTGCATGATCCCTGCGTCACCGCCTATCTGCTGGACCCCACCTTGTTCACCGGCCGCCACATCAACGTCGAGATCGAGACCCAGTCAGAACTGACCATGGGCATGACCGTCGCCGATTGGTGGCGCGTCACCGACCGCGCGCCCAATGCCACCTTTATGGGGGACATAGATGCAGACGGCTTCTTTGGCCTGCTCACCGAACGGCTGGGACGGTTATGAGCGCCGCCCTCACCCTCGCCAAGCCGGAGCATCTGGACAAGCTGACCGCCCTTGTCGAAGCCTTCCATGCCGAGGCGGACATAGCCTCCTCGCCCGAGATGCGCGCGGCTGGCGTGGCCCCGCTGCTTGACGGTGTTCCGCATGGCTGCGCCTATCTTATCGGCCCGCCGCGCGCGCCCATCGGCTACATCGTCATCTGCTTCGGCTGGTCTGTGGAATTCGGGGGCCTGGACGCCATCGTTGATGAACTCTACATCCGGCCCGGCGTGCGTGGACGCGGCATTGCGACCGAGGCGTTGATTGCCCTGCCCAACGCGCTGTCCGGCGCCGGGTTGCGGGCGATCCATCTGGAGGTCGATAAAGACAACGCAGCCGCGATCAAACTTTACCGGCGCGCAGGATTTGCGCCGCGCGAGAAGTACATGTTCATGTCCCGCCCTTTGTGATCCGCGCCTGAACCCCGGCCACGCGAAAGGTCTAACCCCCTGACCAACGCCCTAAAACGCACGATGATATATCATATATGATGTATGTTAATTGATAGGTCTTCTCCGATGCATATCCCCTTTGACAACAGCTATGCAGCCCTGCCGGATGCCTTCTTTACGCGTCTGAACCCGACGCCTGTCAAAGCGCCTGACCTGCTGGCTTTCAACGCGGATCTGGCCCGCGAAATCGGATTTGACGCCCTCCCCGCAGACCAATACGCGGACATCTTCGCAGGCAACGTGCTGCCCCAGGGTGCCGCCCCCCTTGCCCAGCTTTACGCCGGCCACCAGTTCGGCAACTGGAACCCGCAACTGGGTGATGGCCGTGCCATATTGTTGGGCGAAACGCTGGGGCGGGACGGCAAACGCCGTGACATCCAGCTCAAGGGGTCGGGGCCCACCCCCTACTCGCGCATGGGCGACGGGCGCGCGTGGCTGGGTCCGGTCTTGCGCGAATACGTGGTGTCCGAGGCGATGCACGCCCTTGGCATCCCCACCACCCGCGCCCTTGCCGCCGTCACCACGGGCGAGGATATCTGGCGCGAACAAGGCGCATTGCCGGGGGCTGTCCTGACCCGCGTGGCCTCCAGCCATCTGCGCGTGGGCACATTTCAGGTCTTTGCCCATCGCGGCGAGGTGGACCATCTCAAGACCCTGACGGCCTACGCGATCCAGCGCCATTATCCTGACGCCAATGGCCCGATGGACCTGCTGCGTGCAGTTGCTGCCGCACAGGCCGACCTGGTGGCGCAATGGATGTCTGTGGGCTTTATCCACGGCGTGATGAACACCGACAATTGCGCCATCTCGGGCGAGACGATTGACTATGGCCCCTGCGCCTTTATGGACGGGTTCCATCAGGGGCGCGTGTTCTCCTCCATCGACCAGCAAGGGCGCTATGCCTATGGCAACCAACCCAATATCGCGGTCTGGAATGTGGCCCAACTGGCCACAGCGCTGATCCAGCAGATGGACGACAAGGACGCCGCCATTGAAGAAGCGACAGAAATCGTCCACGCGATGCCAGCCTTGCTAGAGACCGCATGGTTGCAACGCTTCGCGGCCAAGATCGGCATCCGCACGCCACAAGAAGGCGATCTGGACCTGATCCAGAGCCTGCTGACCCTGATGCAGGACACGGGTGCGGATTTCACCAATACCTTCCGGTCTTTGGGCACACCTGCCGCCCGCGACCAGTTTACCGACCGCGCAGCCTTTGATGCCTGGGCCGCCCCCTGGACCGCGCGCCTTGCGTCAGAACCTGACCCGAACGCAACCATGGCCGCAGCAAACCCCGCGATCATTCCGCGCAACCACCGAATTGAAGCGATGATCGAGGCTGCCGTGGCAGGCGACATGGCCCCCTTCGCCCGCCTGACACAGGCGCTGGCAACGCCGTTTGAAATCACCGACGGTGACCTTCAACGCCCGCCAACCGAGACCGAGATCGTTCCGGCAACCTTCTGCGGCACCTGATCCCGCACCCGCCCTCTGGGTGGGTGAGCCCTAAAGCCCTCCTATCCTTCGTCGATGCGAAGAGGCCCGCTAGGGCCGATGCGGCTTGCGGTTGATCAGATAAATCCCGCCCGACACCAACAGCAATGCGCCCCAGACCGACGCGGCGACCTCTTCTGACAAAAGCAACCAGCCCAGCAACACCGCGAACACCGGCGTGAGAAAACTGAACGATGCAACGGAGGACGCGGGGTAAATCTTGAGCAACCAGAACCACACCAGAAACCCCAGCGAGGCGACAGCAACGACCTGGAACAGCAATCCTGCCAGATGAATGGGGGCAATGTCGCGGATCAACGGCCCAAAGAGGGGTGCGATGACCAGCAAAATGGGGGCCGAGACGGCGACCTGAAACAGCAATTGCTGTGCAGGCGGCACCTCGTTCAACGGCGTCAAACGGATGCACAGCACAATCGCCATCCACCCGATGGCCGAGGCCAGCGCCAGCAGATCCCCTGTCCAGCTCACGTGCCCGCCGCTGCGGTCCAGCAAGGCCAGCGCCACGCCGCTCATCGCCATGACCAGCCCGACAACCTTGCGTTTGGTCAGTTGCTCTCCGGGAAACAGCAGATGCGCGGCAATCGCCATCCAGACAGGCATGGAATAGAAAATGACCGACGCCCGGCTGACCGTTGTAATGTCGAGAGCGGTGAAAATGCAGGTGAATTCGGCAGCAAAGATGACCCCTGAGAGGATGCCACCGAACCATGCGCGCCGCGGCATGTCCCACTTCTGACCCCGCGCCCAGATCCAGATCAACAACACCAGCACCGCTCCGGCAGAGCGCAGACCGGCAGAAAAAACAGGCGAAAACCCACCCGCCGTAACTTTGATGACCACCTGGTTGAACGCAAGATGCAGGGCAAAAAGGATCAGCGCCGACGCACCGAACAGATCAATATTGCTTTTGCGCTCCATCCCTCCAGAAGTGCGGGCAGCGCCTGGGATGTCAATGCGCAAAAGCCCGCTCTGACACAGGTTGCGCATTATTTCCCCTGTCAGCGGCGGCAAAACATGCCAAGGTATGGCCCAGCGAAATGAATACCCAAGGGGGAAACGACATGTCTTTGATGAAAACACTGGCCAAAGTGGCCATCGGCGTGGCTGTTGCCAAAGGCGCCAGCTCCATGATGAAGCGCAGCGCGGGCGGCGGCGGTGCCAGCAGCAGCACGGCGGGTGCGGGCGGTCTGGGCGGCATTCTGGGCGGCCTGACCAACAGCGCAGGCAGCGCGCAACCTCACGGCGGTGCACATAGCCCGCAGGCAGGCGGCAGCTTGCAGGACATGCTGGGCGGAATGCTTGGTGGCGGTGCGGCGGGTGGCGGGCTTGGCTCTGGCGGGCTGGGTGGCCTGCTCGAGCAGCTGGGCGGCGGGCAAAGCGGCGGTGCTGGCTCTGCTGGCAATAGCAGCGGCGGGCTGGGTGGCCTGTTGGGCGGTCTGGCCGCAGCAACAGGTGCAGCGGGCGCCGGGGGCCTTTTGTCAGGCACCGACGAGACCCTCAACCGCAGGCCAGAACGCGAGAACGCCAGCTTTGGCGAAGTGCTCAACTCCCAGTTCGGCCAGACGCCAGAGCCGGAGATTGAACCCTCCCGCGATCAGGAAGCGGCGGCAGGTCTGATGCTGGCTGCCATGATCCAGGCGGCGAAATCCGATGGTCAGTTCGACGATGGCGAGCGCCAGAAACTGCTGGACCAGTTGGGCGATGTGGATGCCGCTGAAGCTGCCTTTGTAAAGCAGCAGATGGCCGCCCCTGTGGATGTGGACGCTTTGGTGCGCCAGACGCCTCAAGGCATGGCCCCGCAGGTCTATGCGATGTCCCTGCTGGGCATTGATCTTGATACGCAGGACGAAGCGCAATATCTGCACAAGCTGGCCCAAGCCTACGGGATGCAGCCTGCGGAGGTGAACAATATTCATGCCGAAATGGGCATGCCCAGCCTCTATACCTGAGAGAGCACGCACGGTTGAGGCCGGGGGTTGCCCCCGGCCCGAGAGATTGCGTCCCGCCGCGCCGGGTGGTCCGGAGGCCCACCTTACATCAGTGCCCCAACGCGGACGTTCGCGATCGGGGCATTTGTCGGATTGAGTTTAGTCGGAAGGGTGAAAAGGGAGAACAGTCTTTCCCCTTCACCCTTCCAATAAACTCAAATCCTACAGGCGCTTCGAAAGACCCCTTGCGCGATAATGGACCCCTGTAAGGTGGGCATCTTGCCCACCGGCCCGCCTGCGTTATGCGGCGCGGACACCGCCGCCCGGCTTGCCGCCACCGCCGCCGCCACGCCTGCGTTTACGCCCACCGCCGGGTTTACCGCCCCCGCCGCCTTGCGGACGGCCACCGCCACCAGAGCGGCCACCGCCGCCCCCACGGCCACGCCCGCCACCTTGCTTGGGTTTGTCGGGAATCTCGTGGCTTTCCCACGGACGGCCCGATGCCACGGGAATGGCGATCTTCATGGTCTTCTGGATGTCTTTCAGCTCGCCCATCTCATCGGGCGCGCAAAAGGCAATGGCCGCGCCGTCCTTGCCCGCGCGGGCCGTGCGGCCAATCCGGTGCACATAATTGTCCGGCACATTGGGCAGCTCGTAATTGTAGACGAACTTGACGTCGGGAATATCAAGGCCACGTGCGGCCACGTCCGTTGCAACCAACACCGTGATGGCACCGGATTTGAAGCCGTCAATGGCGCGGTCCCGCTGGCCCTGGCTTTTGTTGCCATGGATGGAAGCCGCGTCAAAACCTGCTTTGACCAGCACCTTCATCAGCTTTTCACAGCCATGTTTGGTGCGACCAAAGACCAGTGCGCGTTCGCCTACGTGCTTGCTGAGGTGCTCGATCAGCAGGTTGGTCTTCTCTGCCTTGGCGATAAAGTGCACCTCTTGAGTGACCTTGTCCGCCGCTTTGCCGGGGGGCGAGACTTCGATGCGAATGGGCGAATTGAGATAGCTGCCTGCAATCTCGCTCATCAGCTTGGGCATGGTGGCTGAAAACAGCATGGTCTGCCGGTCCTTGGGGATCAGCGACGAGATTTTGCGCAGATCGTGGATGAACCCCATGTCAAGCATCTGGTCGGCCTCATCCAGCACCAGAAACGTGGTTTCATCCAGGCGCACGGCACGGCGGTCCAGCAGGTCCAGCAAACGACCCGGCGTGGCAACCAGCAGGTCGGTGCCCTGTTGCAGGCGCTTGATCTGCGGATTGATGTTCATCCCGCCGACGACCATCTGCGCCTTGAGGGGCGTGCCCTCGCAAAAGCCGCGCAGGTTTTCCATGATCTGGTTGGCCAGCTCGCGTGTGGGTGCCAGCACCAGACCACGGACGGATTTGGGGCTGGGACGGCCTTCCATCTCCAGCATCTGGGCGACAAGGGGCACACCAAAAGCAGCCGTCTTGCCCGTGCCGGTCTGGGCAAGGCCCATCACATCGCGGCCGTTCAACCCGTGAGGGATGGCCTGCTTTTGAATGGGGGTGGGGTCTTTGATGCCCATCTCCGCCAGCCGTTTGATCAGCTGTGCTGGCAGGTTCATCATGTCGAAATCGCTCATATCTTCTCTTTCTGGCGCAGGCATGGCCATGGGCCAGACTTACGCAAATGCTTGCGCCGGACAGGATCGTCCGCGCATGGGTCACGGGATGCAAACATCACCCCCGGCGGATTGCCTTGGGGCGCATGCATCGCGTTTGGCCCCACGCGTGATTTTGGGATCAATGGGTGGCCTTTTCTTATCTCCGTCCCTCGAATGCAGGACCGGACCTGCTCACGCGGCAGAAGGCATCACCTGAAGGGCACATGGCCCCCGCGCGCCCATAAGTCAACAGCCGCAGTGCAGAAAACCCTGTAGCAGAGGGCTGCAATAGCAGCTAAGAACAAGGTCACGCCGACTGCTGCGGGGGACAACCCTATGACCAAATCCATCATCAAACGCTGCGAAGCGCGCGGCATGCGCATGACCGGCCAGCGCCGGATCATTGCCCAAGTCATCGAGGACAGCGCGGACCATCCGGACGTGGAGGAACTCTTTGCGCGCGCCAGTGCCATTGACGCCTCCGTGTCGATTGCAACGGTCTACCGCACGGTGAAACTGTTCGAGGAAGCGGGCATTCTCGACAAGCTGGAATTCGGCGATGGCCGCGCCCGCTACGAAGACGCAGAGCGCGATCACCACGACCACCTGATCGACATGAACTCTGGTGAAGTGATCGAATTTGTGGATGCGGAAATCGAGGCGCTGCAAGAACGCATCGCCGCCAAACTGGGCTATGAGTTACGCGGCCACAGGCTGGAGCTTTACGGTGTGCCTTTGAAAAAGAGCACATCATGAG
>CALAIJ010000268.1 GCA_937923365.1 uncultured Sulfitobacter sp. | reverse complement strand
TCCATAAAAAATTCATGCAAATTTGCGAGTTAACACCCGCTTATGGATTACCCGCGACAGTACCCTCAAATGCAACGAATGTGAGTGTACGCCTGTGTCCAAGCAATTCAATCCCCGTCTCGCCAACGTGCCTGCCGTTGCCGACAATCCGTTGAATCACGCGGTGTTCCAACGCGACCAGTCAACCTTGAAAATGGTGCGTGATGCCATCCAGCACCGGCAAACCTTGCTGGCCTTCCAGCCGGTTGTGCTGGCCCATGACCATGGCCGCGTGGCCTTTCACGAAGGGTTGATCCGCGTGCTCGACGCAACGGGCCGTGTGATTCCGGCCTGCGATTTCATGCCACAGGTAGAAGACAACGAACTTGGTCGCGAGATTGATGTGCTGGCCCTGCAAATGGGGTTGCGGACCTTGCAGAAAAACCCGGATTTGCGGTTGTCGATCAACATGTCGGCCCGCTCTATCGGGTACAAAGCATGGGGCCAGATGCTCTCCCATTTCCTCAAACGCGACCAAACTATCGGAGAGCGGCTGATTCTCGAAATCACCGAAAGCTCTGCGATGCTGGTGCCCGAACTGGTGGCCGATTTCATGGACCAGTTGCAGGAAAAGGGCATCTGCTTTGCCATGGATGATTTCGGATCGGGCTATACAGCCATCCGCTATTTCAAGGATTTCTTTTTTGACGTGCTGAAACTGGACGGGCAATTCATCAAGGGAATCGCAAATGATGCGGACAACCGTGCCCTTGTGGCGGCGTTGATCTCCATTGCGCAGCACTTTGACATGATGACAGTGGCCGAATCCGTGGAAACCGCAGCGGATGCGGCGGTTCTTGCCGAAATGGGCGTGGATTGCCTGCAAGGCTATTATTTCGCCGCCCCAACCACACGGCCCGGTTGGCTTCAGCAAAAGGCCGCAATGGCCGCGGGCTAAGACCTGCGTTGCATGTGGCGCATAGCCTCTTTGCGCTTCCCTGAGTTGCCGCACCGCAGCGCTTGCGCTATGTAGCCGCTCAGAAGGCGGAAAAAGCGCGCAGGACCAGTCAGGACCTACCGCACGGAATTCTCCGCCAAATAGGTAGAGGATTTCTCCATGACCAATGTCGTCATCGCATCCGCCGCCCGTACTGCCGTTGGCAGCTTTGGGGGCTCTTTCGCCAACACACCAGCGCACGATCTAGGTGCCGCTGTGCTTAAAGAAATCGTCGCACGCGCGGGCGTCGACGCAGGCGAGGTCAGCGAGACGATCCTGGGCCAGGTGCTGACAGCAGGCCAAGGTCAGAACCCCGCCCGTCAGGCGCACATCAACGCAGGCTTTGCTCAGGAAGCCTCCGCTTGGAGCATCAATCAGGTTTGCGGCTCGGGCTTGCGCGCTGTCGCTCTGGGCGCCCAGCACATCCAATTGGGTGACGCGTCGATCGTGGCTGCCGGTGGTCAGGAAAACATGACCATGTCCCCCCACGCCCAAGCCATGCGCGCGGGTCAGAAAATGGGCGACATGAAGCTGATCGATACAATGATCAAGGACGGCCTTTGGGATGCCTTCAATGGATACCACATGGGCCAAACAGCCGAGAACGTTGCCGAGAAATGGCAGATCAGCCGTGACCAGCAGGACGAATTCGCCGTCGGGTCGCAAAACAAGGCCGAGACCGCCCAGAAAGCGGGCAAGTTTGCCGACGAGATTATGGCCTTCACCGTTCCCAACCGCAAAGGCGACATCACCGTGGATGCGGACGAATACATCCGCCACGGCGCCAACATCGAAGCTATGCAAAAGATGCGCCCTGCCTTCACCAAGGACGGCTCTGTCACTGCGGCCAATGCCTCCGGTCTGAATGATGGTGCTGCGGGTGCATTACTCATGTCCGCAGATGAGGCTGAAAAGCGCGGGATTGAGCCACTGGCCCGCATCGCGTCCTATGCCACGGCAGGTCTGGACCCGTCGATCATGGGGGTGGGCCCGATCTATGCTTCGCGCAAAGCGTTGGAGAAAGCAGGCTGGAAAGCCGAGGATCTGGACCTTGTCGAGGCAAACGAAGCTTTCGCCGCACAGGCCTGCGCCGTGAACAAGGATATGGGCTGGGACCCTGCGATTGTGAACGTCAATGGCGGTGCAATTGCCATTGGGCACCCCATCGGGGCATCCGGCGCGCGGATCCTGAACACCCTGCTTTTTGAGATGAAGCGTCGCGGCGCGAAAAAAGGTCTGGCCACGCTGTGCATTGGCGGCGGTATGGGTGTTGCCATGTGCCTTGAACGGCCTTAAGTACAGATTCGGGCGCGCAACAATATTGCGCGCCCTCACTTCGCCACGAAATAACATTACCTGACCGAATTGGAGATCCCATGTCCCGAGTAGCCCTAGTCACCGGAGGCAGCCGCGGAATCGGCGCCGCTATTTCCAAAGAACTTGCCGCCTCAGGCTACACCGTCGCCGCCACTTATGCCGGCAACGACGAAGCCGCTGCCGCCTTCACATCAGAGACCGGCATCAAGACCTATAAATGGAACGTCGCCGATTATGACGAATCCAAAGCGGGCATCGGCAAGGTCGAAGCGGACCTAGGCCCCGTCGAAGTGATCGTGGCCAATGCGGGCATCACCCGCGACGCGCCTTTCCACAAAATGACGCCAGAGCAGTGGCATCAGGTCATCGACACCAACCTGACGGGCGTGTTCAACACTGTGCACCCGATTTGGCCCGGCATGCGCGAGCGAAAGTTTGGACGCATTGTTGTGATCTCTTCGATCAACGGTCAAAAGGGCCAGTTCGCACAAGTGAACTATGCCGCGACCAAAGCGGGCGATCTCGGGATCGTCAAATCACTGGCTCAGGAAGGCGCGCGCGCAGGCATCACGGCAAACGCGATCTGCCCCGGCTACATCGGCACCGATATGGTCATGGCTGTGCCTGAAAAGGTTCGCGAGAGCATCATCGCGCAGATCCCCGCCGGTCGCCTGGGCGAGCCGGAAGAAATCGCCCGCGCGGTGAAATTCCTTGTCGCGGATGACGCGAGCTTCATCAACGGCTCAACCATCTCCGCCAATGGTGCGCAGTTCTTCGTCTAAGCGAAGACAGGCCCTTTGGGCTTGGATGAGAAAAAAGGCCGGCTTGTTTCCAAGCCGGCCTTTTGTTTGTCAGGGTCTTGCGTGCCTAGTGTGCATGGCGGGCAAACAGCCACTTCCACGCATTTGCAGAGACTGTTGCGCGCTCTTGCTGGGCGCGGCGGTAGGCTTCTTCATACATATCTTGTGTGATTTGCGTGTTCATGTCGGTTCCTTTCAAGGATGAATTACTGTCTTCTTGCTACCAATATGGATGTTTTCCGCCTTCCCGACAAACGAGACTTTCCAAACACTCAGATAAGATATATTTAACTGACTATGTCCACGGCCCTGCCTCCTTTAACCGCCTTGCGCGCCTTTGATGCCGCTGCGCGGCATATGTCCTTCGCCAAAGCGGCGGATGAATTGAATGTGACGCCTGCCGCCCTCAGCTTTCAGATCAAATCTCTCGAAGAACATTTGGGCGCGCCCCTGTTCCGCCGCCTCAACCGTGCTGTTGAGCTGACCGATGCAGGTCGTGCCCTCGCCCCCGATGCCCAAGCGGGCTTCGAGACGCTGACTGCCGGATGGCGCGCGGCGCAACGGACACAAGACCACCAATCGCTGATTGTGACCGCAGGTCCCGCGTTCACCGCCAAATGGCTGGCGCCACGGCTTTATGACTTTGCGCAGGCCCATCCCGAGATTGAGCTGAGGTTCTCTGCCAGCCTGCGGATCATGGATTTCAACCGCGACAACATCGATGTGGCGATCCGGTTTGGCACCGGACCGGACGAAGGGCTGTTCGCGATGGAGCTGGTCGACGAATTTGTCGTCCCCGTAATGGTGCCCGAAATGGCCGCCCGCTACCCCACCCCTGAGGACCTCGCACAGGCCACGCTGATCATCGACAATTCCATTGATTTCCTGTCACCGCCCGCCAATTGGGATGCTTGGTTTCGCGCGATGAAAGTCAACGTTACCCCCTCCTACGGCCCGGCCTTCAGTCAAGCGGATCATGCCATCGATGCGGCCCTTGCGGGTGTAGGGGTGGCATTGGGCCGCCGCGCGCTGGTCATCAAAGACCTGTCGGATGGGCGCCTTGTCGCCCCCTACCCGTATGCCTTGCCGGTCTCTGGCCGCTTCCGGTTTTTGTGCCCCGAAGGCGCAGAGACACGTCCCCAGATTGTCGCGTTCCGCAACTGGATCCTTGAGGAAGTCGCCAAAACCAGCCATGTCGCTGATGCAATGACCATGCTGGACCCCTTCGCATCATGAGCCGTGCACAAGCCACAATGATCGGATTTGGCGCAGTCCTGCTTTGGGCTTTGCTGGCATTGTTCACGGTTGGGTCCGCCCCGACCCCGCCATTGCTGCTGAACACGCTTTGCTTTGCCATTGGCGGCACCTTGGGATTGATCTGGACCTGTGCCAGCGGGGCGCTGCAAAGCCTGCGGACTGTGCCGATGAAAGTCTACGTCTTTGGCACGTTGGGCCTCTTCGGCTACCATGCGCTGTATTTTTCGGCACTGCGCCTTGCGCCTGCGGCGGAAGCGGGGCTGATTGCCTATCTCTGGCCGCTGCTGATCGTGATATTCTCTGGCATGTTGCCGGGTGAGCGTTTGCGGGCGGGTCATCTGCTTGGCGCGGCACTGGGCTTTGCAGGGGCCGCATTGATAATTACTGGCGGCGGTGTCGGCCTGTCGATGGCCTATCTGCCCGGCTATGTGCTGGCCTTGATCTGTGCGTTAACGTGGTCGGGCTATTCGGTGCTGTCGCGTCTGGTGGGCGACGCCCCGACTTCTTCCGTTGCGGTATTCTGTCTGGCAAGTGCGGCACTATCCCTGCCGTTGCACCTGCTATTCGAGGAAACCATCCTGCCGGACACAACCCTAGGCTGGGCGTCCATCATGGGTCTGGGCCTTGGCCCTGTGGGGCTGGCATTCTTTATCTGGGATATCGGTGTAAAACGCGGGGACATCCAGCTATTGGGTACTTGCTCTTACGCGGCCCCGCTTTTGTCTACGCTGATTTTGGTTGCGGCTGGCGTTGCCGCACCTGGTGCAACCCTGCTTTGGGCCACCTTGCTGATTACTGGCGGCGCGGCAGTCGCAGCAGCCGCCAGCGTTCGTTCAAAAAGCCGTTAGCTCGACAGCCTCGTTATCTCTTCTTTAAGTCGAAGTTTTTCCTTTTTCATTGTCGCAACTTCCAGATCATCGATACCGGGTGCGCGCTGGGCTGTTTCTACAGCATCGCTCATCTCACGGTGTTTACGCTTCAAGGTTTCCAGATGCGCGGTAAGGGCCATGTATTCCTCCTTGATGATATGTAGACCTTCAGTTCAGCACGGATGCCGATCAAAGTCACGCCGCTGCGCAGCGATACTGCTTAAAATGCGCACGATCGCCTAAAATTCAAGCGCGGCACCGGACTGAAGGACCGCTTTCACCTGATCCCGATAGTCCTTTTTGTCGTCGGCAGGATGCGACGTACCGCTGTGCATGACCAAGGGCGGATGCAACAAAAACGCCCCGCCCCCGTTCTTGCGTGCCCGCAAAATGACCCGTTCCGCCGTACGGCCTGCGCGTGATGCAATGGGTAAAACCTCAACAGAACCAAGGTCTTGTGGTAGGGCAGCCAGCAAGTCCGGCAACCGTTCTGCGCGGTGGATGAAATGCGCCATGCCTTTTGGCTTCAGCCGTTTGCCAGCGGCTTTGACCCATGCCCGCAAGGGTGTCTCTTCCGCATGGGCCGCCTCGCGTAGCGGATCATCAGAAGCCCGTGAGGCGCCGCGATCAAAGTAGGGAGGATTGGCCAGCACATGGTCAAATTGCTGCGCGCGCAAAGGCATCGGCAGGTCGGTGAGGTCTGCTGTGACGACTTCAAGCGCCTCCGAATTGCGCCGCGCAAGGGCTGCCATTGCAGGCTCCCGCTCTACACCTGTCAGGCTCAGGCCCGGCACCCGTGCACCAAGGCACAAGATCGCGGCCCCCACGCCACAGCCCAGTTCCAGCACTGATTGCCCCGCCTGCGCTGGAATACACGCTGCCAGCAGGACAGGGTCGACCCCCGCACGATACCCGCGCCGTGGTTGCCAAAGCTGGACTTTGCCACCCAGAAACGCGTCCTGCGTCAAATCGTCTGCGTCAGAACCGCTCACATCCCCAGATCAATCTCGTTGTCTTCCATAACCCGCAGGGCTGCGGCGTGATCATTGGGGTGCACCATCAGGCGGCGCGGGAAGATTCCGATGCCCCCTTCCAGCACGCTCATGTTTACGTCCATGGCGAAGCAGGCTATATCCTCACCCTCAAGAAGAGCCGTCGCAAAAGCGATGATCGTCATGTCGGTGCTGCGCAAAAGTTCCTTCATATCAGCGATCTAGAGCCATGAGCGTCGGAATGTCGAGCGATAGATGGACCCATGTTGACCAAAATCGATCCCAGCCCCAAGCCGCACGATCAGCTGGCAAGCTATTTGTCCGCAGATATGGACGCTGTTGGCGCGCTCATTGCAGAGCGTATGGCATCCGAGCATGCGCCCCGCATCCCCGAAGTCACCGCCCATCTGGTCGGTGCCGGTGGCAAGCGGTTGCGGCCCATGCTGACGCTGGCAGCGGCGCGGATGTGTGGCTACGCGGGGCCCTATCACGTGCATCTGGCCGCCACGGTAGAGTTCATCCACACAGCGACCCTGCTGCACGATGATGTGGTCGACGAAAGCGCCCAGCGGCGCGGGCGGCCTACAGCGAACCTGCTGTGGGACAATCAGTCCTCGGTGCTGGTGGGCGACTACCTGTTTGCCCGCTCGTTCCAGTTGATGACCGAACCCGGCTCCATGCGGGTCATGAAAATTCTGTCGAATGCTGCGGCCACGATTGCTGAGGGCGAAGTGCTGCAACTGACCGCCGCCCAGAACCTTGCAACGGACGAAAGCATTTACCTGCAAGTTGTGCGCGGCAAAACGGCGGCGCTTTTCTCGGCGGCGACCGAAGTCGGCGGAGTCATTGCTGACGCGCCAGAGGACCAGATCAAGGCGCTGTTCGACTTCGGTGATGCGCTGGGTATTGCGTTCCAGATTGTGGACGACCTGCTGGACTATCGCGGCACGGATGCCACGGGCAAGAACATCGGGGACGATTTTCGCGAGCGCAAGCTGACGCTGCCCGTGATCAAAGCCGTGGCCCAAGCGGACGCCGAGGAGCGCGCCTTTTGGCAGCTCACCATCGAGAAAGGTCATCAGGAGGATGGCGATCTGGATCACGCGCTGGCCCTTCTGAACAAGCACGGCACTTTGGACGCTACAGAGGCGGACGCCCGCGCCTGGTCAGACAAAGCCAAGAGCGCGCTCGATGCCCTGCCCGATCACGAGGTCAAGACCATGCTGGCCGGCATCGCGGATTACGTGGTGAGCCGGATCAGCTAGGCATGGCGTTACGCCCGCCTTAACCCGACCGCTTGACCCTTGGCAGGCTCGCTTTGCCAAAACCGCCCAACCGCACTGCATGGGTCCAGTAGGTGGGATAAGCCTTGCGGATACGCTTGGCCGCCGCGTTGGCCATATCGGCATTTTCGAACACGCCAAAGCAGGTGGCACCCGAGCCGGACATCCGCGCCAGCAAACAATTGGGATCCCCTTCGATCACCGCCAGCAGATTGCCGATTTCAGGCACCAGGGCGCAGGCGGGTTCCTGTAGGTCATTGCGTTGCTGGCCCAGCCAGGAAACGAACCCGTGCAGCCCGCTGAAACTGGGTAAAACGTCAGGCATCGGCGGATTGGTCTTGTTGTTCAGCGCCTCGAACACCACAGGGGTCGAGACGGACACCCGTGGGTTCACCAGCACCGCGTGTAGCAAAGGCATCTTGGGCGTGTCTTCCAATACCTCACCTACGCCGCGCATGCGCTTGGGCACTGATTGTAGGCAAACGGGTATATCCGCGCCCAATGCCAGCAGCTTGTCGAACATCGGCGTGTGGGCGGGGTCGAACATCTTTGCATCCACCTCACCGTCGCTCCAGCAGGTCATCAGCCCCCGAAAGGCCGCCGCGGCATCCGCAGACCCACCGCCGATACCAGAGGCGACGGGCAGGCTCTTGTGTAGCACGAAAGACGCCCCCGGCATGCCTGTAAAAGCGCGCGCCACGCGCAACACAAGATTGGAGCGGTCCGTGGGCACGCCCCGCGCCTCAGGTCCCTTCGTCATGACAGAGATTTTTTGGCCCGGCTTGACGTGCAACTGGTCCCCGACAGAGGCAAAAACCACAAGAGAATCAAGCAGATGATAGCCGTCATCGCGTTGCCCGGTGACATGCAGGGTCAGGTTGATCTTGGCGGGTGCAAAAACGGTTACACCCAAGGTTTCCTGTGACATCAGTCGTGGCTACCCATCGTTGGCGCGCTTGAGTGGTTCTGCGCCTTCTTCCTCCAGCACCACATCCAGACCGACATCGATCTTGCGGCGGATGCGTTCCGGATCAGCCTCGCCGTTCTCGTCCTCAGGGTCGATAAAGGACAGCGCACGGCTCCACTGGAACTCCGCCTCGCGGTCGCGACCCACGGCCCACAGCACGTCGCCTAGGTGGTCATTCACTACCGGATCGACGGGCAGCAATTGAACCGCGCGCTCCATTTGAACCACGGCCTCATCGTAGCGGCCAAGGCGGTAGAACACCCAGCCAAGACTGTCGACGATATAGCCCGAATTGGGGCTGGCTTTGACCGCGCGTTCGATCATGTCCAACGCCTCGTCCAGATTCCGCTGCTCTTCGACCAGCGAATAGCCAAGGTAATTCAGCACTTGCGGCTGTTCCGGGTTGATCTCCAGTGCAGCGCGAAAGTCCTTTTCGGCGTTGTCAAAGTCATCGTTACGCTCATGCGCAATGCCCCGCGAATAGAGCAGCACCCAACGGATGCGCCCCTCAGCCGGGGCTTTTTCCAGCGCCTTATTATAGGCCGCGATTGCCCCTTCAAAGTCGTCCTCGCCGCGCAGCACGTCCCCAAGCGTTGAATGCACAACAGGCATCTGGCCGTGGGTTTTGGCGAGCTGCTCCAGCACTTCGATCGCCTCGCCCGGACGCTCCATCCGGCGCAATGCACCCGCGCGGCCCAATTCCGCCGCGTGATAGGCGGGGTCGTCGGCGGGCACGGATTTGTACTCCTCGATCGCCAATTCGTTTTGGTCAAGGCTCTCAAGCAAGCTGGCCGTCAGCAGCAGCGCGTCCACATGACCGTCCCGCAAGAACCGCGCGACGCGGGCATAAAGCAAGACGTAGTAATCGCCCGCAGATTCACTTTTGAGCACGGCAGCAAAGGTAAAGTAGACCTCTGCGATGCCGTCCTGCGCGCCCCGCACAAAGTCGAAAGGGCCCACGTCATTGATCTCATAGGACGCGATCAATTGGTCCAATTCGGGGTCGGTGCCATCGGCAAAGGCGGTCTTGAGCAGCGTGACCGCGTCGTCAAACTTGCCCAGCTGCGCCAGAACTTCAGCGTGCGCGATGGTGCCGCGCCGCGTTTGGCCCGCAGCCCCTGCCCCGTCACTGGCAAAAATCGCTTCGGCGCCTTCAAAGTCGCCCACGCTCGCCAGCGCCAAAGCCTTGTGATACAAGACAAATCCCTTGATGCCCGGCTCTTTTGCCAATGTGTCGAATTCGGCCATGGCAGAGGTCACATCACCCGCGCCCATATGCGCCCAGCCTTTGACCAGCCCGTCCACCCAGGGGCCAATGCCAGCGGTGCCGCTCTTGCGCGCCAACAATGCTTTGTAGTCCGCTTCAGCCGCCAGATTGGCGGTGATAACCATATGGGCCACTTCGGAATTCTGGCCTTGTTCTTCCATCCGGCGTGCCAATGGCAGCGCACGTGCCACCCGACCAAGGGCCAGATAGGCCAGTGACGCACTCTCCATCAGTTCCACGTTGCTGGTGTCGCGGGCCAGCGCCTGCGTGTAATAGCTGGCGGCCTCGGTATAATCGCTGTTCACCGCCGCGGACCGACCCGCAAGATATGCGCCCGCCGTGCCATCCGCGACCACGGGGGCCGCCAGTGCAGTTAAAAGGGCCAGAGCAGCCGCAGTGCGCAGAAAAGATGGGGTCATGTGGGGTGCCTCAAGATGCTTTTGACCAAGCCTAGCAGACCGGTCGCAAGGCGCAATGGTGCACGGCAACGCACACGCAGCCGTGAGAGGCATTGCCCCGCACCGCCCTCCTGAAGCCAGGAAAGCGATGCCGGATCAGAACGCTAAAATCGCGCCTTACATGTTCGGGTAGTTCGGCCCGTCCCCGCCCTGCGGTGTGGTCCAGACGATGTTCTGGCTGGGGTCCTTGATGTCGCAGGTCTTGCAGTGCACGCAGTTCTGGAAGTTGATCTGGAAGCGCGTGTCCTTGCCCTCTTCCTCGATGAACTCGTAAACGCCGGCAGGACAATAGCGCGCCGAGGGGCCTGCGTATTCCACAAGGTTCACACCCACCGGAATGCTGGCGTCTTTCAGCGTCAGATGCGCAGGCTGGCTTTCCTCGTGATTGGTAAAGCTGAACGCGACATTGGTCAGACGGTCAAAGCTGAGCCTGCCATCGGGCCTAGGGTATTCGATCGGCTTGTGCTTGGAGGCTTTCTCGGTGGCGTCAGCATCATTTTTGCCGTGCCCCATCGTACCAAACAGCGAGAACCCCAACGTATTGCACCACATGTCGAACCCGCCCAAAGCAAGCGATGCTGTCAGGCCCCATTTGGACCACATCGGTTTGACGTTGCGCACTTTCTTGAGGTCAGCACCAATGGCACCTGTGCGTACATCTTTCTCATACGCCGTCAGTTCATCACCGGAACGGTTTGCCTTGATCGCGCGGATTGCGGCCTCGGCTGCGGCCTTGCCTGACAGCATGGCGTTGTGGTTGCCCTTGATGCGCGGCAGGTTGACCATGCCCGCAGAGCAACCCAACAGTGCCACACCGGGGGCCACAAGTTTCGGCATGGATTGCAAGCCACCCTCGGTAATCGCACGCGCGCCATAAGCAACCCGCTTGCCGCCTTTCAGAAGGTCGGCAACCATCGGATGATGCTTGAAGCGCTGGAATTCCATGTAAGGGAACAGATGCGGGTTCTTGTAGCCCAAGTGCACCACAAAGCCCACATAGACCTGATTGTTATCAAGGTGGTAGATGAAGGATCCGCCGCCCGCGTTCTTGTTCAGCGGCCAGCCCATCGTGTGGGTGACAGAGCCTTCCTTGTGCTTCGCGGGATCAATCTCCCAGATCTCTTTCATGCCAAGGCCGTATTTCTGCGGCTCTTTGCCTTCGTCCAGATTGTACTTGGCGATGACCTGCTTTGACAGGCTGCCGCGCACGCCCTCTGACAGGAATACGTACTTGCCGTGCAGTTCCATCCCCGGCTCGGTGTTCTCCCCGATGGACCCGTCAGCCTCCAGCCCAAAGACGCCCGCAACGACGCCTTTGACTTCGCCCTTTTCGCCGTAGACCAGCTCTGAACACGCCATGCCGGGGAAAATCTCGACACCCAGTTCTTCGGCCTGCTCGGCCATCCAGCGACACACATTGCCCATGGAGACGATGTAATTGCCGTGGTTGTTCATCAGAGGCGGCATGGGGAAATTGGGAATGCGGAACTCTCCGGCTTCGCCCAGCGCATAGAATTTGTCTTCGATGACAGGCACGTTCAGCGGCGCGCCCTTTTCCTTCCAGTCAGGGATCAACGCGTCCAGACCACAAGGATCCAGCACCGCACCGGACAGAATATGCGCGCCCACTTCTGAGCCTTTTTCCAGCACAACAACATTGCACTCAGGGTCCATTTGCTTGAGCCGGATCGCGGCGGACAGGCCAGCAGGCCCCGCGCCCACGATCACCACATCA
>CALAIJ010000267.1 GCA_937923365.1 uncultured Sulfitobacter sp. | reverse complement strand
GGCTCTATTTCAAGCAGATGTAACGCGCGCCAGAGAGAAAATCCGTCAAATCCAAAGGACGCTTTTCTGGCGTCATCTGAGTGGCTCGGTCCGCTTGCAGGTAGAACAACTATCTCCGGCGCGCACCAAACCTCTCAGATTTAGCCAGAACAGCGCCAGTGGCGCAGGATTTATGGGTACAGGACCTAGGGGCTGCCCCTGTCGCCACCGTCGTGCCAGACAAGCGGTTCAAGTGCTGCGATGTTCGTGCCTTCAATCAGCCCGATGTTCAACCCCACCTCTGTGGGGTCGGAGAACCGCCTGTGATGCGTGTATAGCCCGCAGGTGCCGCAGAAATAATGCTCTGCCTTCATCGTGCCGAACTGGTATAGCCGCAGGGCCTCGGCACCTTTTTCAATCTGCAACGTGTCGTAGCTGGCCGATACATTGGCGGCCTGCCGTCCACGGCAAAAGCTGCAAGTGCAGCGCGCGGCCTTGGCGATGTCTTGGCGCAACTCGGCAGACAGGCGCACCGCGCCGCAGTGGCATTGCACTGTCACCCTCATTTGCGGCGCACCTTTGGGAGGCGGCTGCGCACGGCATCGTAAGTCGCGGGAGGGTGCGGAGGGTGTCCGTCAGTGCGGTCCCAAAACGCGGTGGCCCCGCGTTTGAGCCAAAATGGCAAGGTCAGGACGACGCCCGCGATAAAGCCACCCGCATGGGCCCAATAGGCCACGCCACCTTCGTCCGGATTTGCAGCGATGCCCCCCAGAAACTGCATACCGAACCAAAGCACCAGCATGATCCAGGCTGGGATCGGAATGATGCGGAAGATGATGATAAAGAACAGGAAAATATCGACCTTCGCTTTGGGGAAAAGCAGTAGATAGCCGCCCATTACACCAGCAATCGCACCTGACGCGCCCACCATCGGCACGGCGGAATAGGGTGCGCTGATGACCTGCGCCAAACCTGCTGCCACGCCGCATGCAAGATAGAAGAGCAGGTACATCACATGGCCCATCTCGTCTTCGATATTGTCGCCGAATATCCACAAAAACAGCATGTTGCCAGCCAGATGCATCCAGCCGCCATGCAGGAACTGGGAGGTAAGCAGCGCCTCCAGCTCGACCCCGTTGGTCAGGCGCACCGGCACCAGCGCCCATGTGTTGTAGAAATCATATTCTGCGCGTGGATCGCTCAGGATCATGAAATAGCTCAGGAAAATCACGATATTCGCGACCATCAGCGTGTAGGTCACGTAAGGCACGCGGCCAGAGGGATTGTGATCGCGGATTGGAAACATGGCCCCACGCTGGGCGAACCACGCGGCAGGGTCAAGCAGAAGTGACCCAACTGCCCGTAGGTTCCGCGGATGTTTGCGGGTCATCATTGGTGCCCGCACAGGCGGGGAGCCTCTGGCCGCCTGCGGCAGCTACTTTTTGCCCACAGCGCCGCCTAGTGTTTGGATGTCCGCATGGGCTGCCAACTCCCAAGGAAGGCCCGCATTACGGTAGATGCGTTTGCCTTGATCGGGGTAGTCCGCAACGTCGTGATCCAGCCGCTGGCCCACCACGATGCAGCGCAGCACCTCGGTGCCTGTGTTGACGATGGTATGGGCCGCGCCGCCTTTGCGGTAGCCGATGAAGTCCCCCGGACCAATGGCGTGTTCCGCCGTGCCAATGCGGGCAGTTGCGTGACCTGACAGGACGAAAACGCATTCGTCCTCGAAATGGTGGACATGGGCTTCGGTGGTTTCATGCCCCGGTGCGACGTCGATCAGATGAAAGCCAAGGCCCGTCAGTCCCGTCATGTCACCCAGCGAGATATTCTTGCGCTGGGCGTTCGGGTTCAGGAAGTGCGTCTTGGGCGTGCCGTCCATCGCGTCGATTTCAGCGGCAGTAATCAGGTAGGTGTCTTGGGTCATTGCGGGCTCCTTTGGTTGTCAAAGGGATACCGCGCCCACGTCCATTTAGACAGGGGCGCGGTACGGACCAGCGGGCCGCTATGCCACCGCGCCCAAAAGCTGCGCGTTGCCGCCAGAGGCTGTCGTGTCCACACAGACGTGGCGTTCGGCGCGTACGCGGGCCGTGTCGGGCAGGCCTGTGATCAGTGGCAGGATCGGGCCGCTGCGCTGAGACAATGCTTGCTCGATCGCGCGGCCAGTGTCCGCTTCTCCCCACCAGAGCACACCGCCGTAGGCCGGACCGTTGCTGAGCAACGCAGGGTCAATCTGACCAGTAGCCGACACCGCAACGCCGCCCAAAGCCTCTACCGCGCGGGCTTGGGCCGCTGCGGCATCCGCGCCCGGTCCCATGCACAAGAGCGCGTGACGGGGCAGGGTTGAGAGGCGGTTTGATTCGCCCGTTGGGCCTGGCATCGAGAGGGTCTCGATCACGGTGGCGGGGGTGTCGGGCAGGGGCGGCAGTGTGGTTTGCGTTCCGTCCCACGCGCCAGTCGCATCCTGGATGTCAGGCGCGCTGAAACGGGGCAGGTAGTTTGGACCACCTGCTTTGGGTCCTGTGCCAGAAAGCCCTTCGCCACCAAAGGGTTGACTGCCGACGATGGCGCCGATCTGGTTGCGGTTGATGTAGACATTGCCTGCCATGATCCGCTCTGACACATGCTGCACACGGTCGTCGATGCGGGTGTGCAGGCCAAAGGTCAGCCCGTAACCTGTCGCATTGATATCGTCGATGATCTGGTCAATGTCTTCACTCTCGAAGGTGCACAGGTGCAGGACGGGGCCGAAAATCTCGCGCTTGAGGTCGGCGATGCCATTCACCTTGAGGATTGTCGGCGCGACGAAGGTGCCGTCGGTGGGTGCTGCAAGTTCTGCCATGACGCGGTCCTCTGCGCGGGCAACTTCGATATGGTCGAGGATACCTTGCTGTGCGGCGGCGTCGATCACGGGACCTACGTCCGTCGACAAATGCCATGGATCGCCCATCGACAAGGCCTCCATCGCGCCGGTCAGCATTTTGGTTAGGTCCTCGGCAATGTCGCTTTGCACGTAAAGACAGCGCAGGGCAGAGCAACGCTGCCCCGCCGACTGAAAGGCGCTTTCAACGATGGCTTGCACGGCCTGTTCCGGCAGGGCGGTGCTGTCCACGATCATGGCGTTCAAGCCGCCCGTTTCCGCGATAAGCGGCGTGCCGGGGGCGCAATGGTCGGCCATGTTGGCGCGGATGCGCATGGCTGTTGCGGTTGACCCGGTGAAGGCCACGCCGCCGATGCGTGCGTCGCCAGTCAGGGCGGCACCAATGTCGCCGCTTCCGGGCAACAGTTGCAACGCGGTTGCGGGAACGCCCGCCTCGTGCAGTTTCCGGACAGTGAAGTGCGCGACCAGCGGCGTTTGCTCTGCCGGTTTTGCAAGGACGGCGTTGCCTGCAGCCAGTGCTGCACTGATCTGACCGGTAAAGATCGCCATCGGGAAATTCCAAGGGCTGATGCAAGTGAACACGCCCGCAGGTGGCGTGTTTGTGGCTTGGCCTGCGTAATAGCGCAGGAAATCCACACCTTCGCGGAGCTCTGCTACGCAATCGGCCATGCCTTTGCCCGCTTCGCGCGACAACAAGGCGAAAAGTTCACCATAGCTGTCTTCCAGCAGGTCAGCAGCCTTAAGAAGCGTCTTGCGGCGGGTCGCAAGCGGGGCATCCCACGGGGTCGCGGCCTTGAGGGCGGTGGCCACATCATCGGCAGACGCGTTCCTGACCGTGCCCACAGCCGTGACATCCGCCGGGTTGATGACCTTCACGGGGCGTGCGGGTTTCGCCTTGCCTGCCAGCAAAGGCCCCGCTTGCCACTGGTGGTCTTTGAAAGGGGCGCGGGCTGTGTCGATCGCCGCGAGTGTTGGCGTATGGTTCAGGTCAAACCCGCGTGCATTGCCGCGCCCGGGCAGGAAAATCTGCGGGCCTGTGGGGATCACCACGTTTGTTGTGCCCAGTTGCGCGAAAGGGTCGGCGGCGACAACTTCGGGCGGCACGTCCTCGTCCACGATCTGGTTCACAAAGCTGGAGTTGGCCCCGTTCTCCAACAGGCGGCGGACCAGATAGGCAAGCAGATCCTTGTGCGCACCTACGGGTGCATAGATGCGGCAGCGGGATTTTTCACGCTCCATGACAAGGGTGTGCAGGGTTTCCCCCATGCCGTGCAGGCGCTGGAATTCGTAGATTTCCTTGTCTTGCCCCATATGCAGGATCGCGGCCACCGTGTGGGCGTTGTGGGTCGCAAACTGCGGATAGATGCGGTCCGTCAGGCCCAGCAACTTGCGGGCGTTGGCGATATAGCTGACATCCGTGGCCGCTTTTTCGGTGAAAACAGGAAAGCCATCGATGCCCTCGACCTGGGCGCGTTTGATTTCGGTGTCCCAGTAGGCGCCTTTCACCAGCCGGATCATGATCTTGCGGTCATGGCGCGCGGCCATGTCATAGAGCGCGTCGATTACGCGGGCAGCACGGGGACCAAAGGCCTGCACCACGATGCCAAACCCGTCCCAGCCGGCCAGTGCGGGTTCTGACATCACCGCGTCAATCACATCGAGCGACAGGGCAAGGCGGTCGGCTTCCTCGGCATCTACGTTCAATCCCATGCCCGCGGATTTGGCCAACAGGCACAAGGCGCGCAGGCGGGGGACAAGGTCGCGCATCACCGCGGCCTCTTGCGCCACTTCGTAGCGCGGGTGCAGAGCAGAGAGCTTGACCGAGATGCCCGGATTGCGGCGGATATCGGCGTCATCACAGGCCGTCGCAATGGCAGAGATCGCGCGGGAGTAGCTGAGATGATAGCGCTTTGCGTCAGCTTCCGTGCGGGCCGCTTCGCCCAGCATATCATAGCTGTAGGTGAAGCCTTTGGCCTCCATCCCTGCGGCGCGTTTCATGGCTGCGGTGATGTCTTCACCCAACACAAACTGGCGGCCCCTTTCCTTCATGGCGCGCGAGACAGCCGTGCGGATCACTGGCTCTCCCAGACGTTTGATGGCAGCACGCAGGTGGCGCACTGGGCCGGGCTGGTCGTCGTTCAGCACGCGCCCCGTCAGCATTAACCCCCATGTGGAGGCATTCACGAGGCTGGACGTCGAATGGCCCATGTGGCGGCCCCAGTCCGAGGGGGCGATCTTGTCTTCGATCAGCGCGTCGATCGTGTCCGCATCAGGGACCCGCAAGAGCGCCTCGGCCAAGCACATAAGCGCCACGCCTTCGTCGGTGGACAGGCCGTATTCGGCAAGGAACACTTCCATCAGGCCGGGGGCCGTGGTGCCCCGGATATCGCGCACAAGATTGGCCGCATGGGCACTGATCGCGGTGCGATCCTCGGGCGAAAGTGCGGCTGTGGCAATCAGGTCGGGCAAAACGTCCGCAGGATTGGCATAGGTGCCTTGATCAATCTGGTGGCGCAGGGACAGGGACATGGGGCAGGCTCCGGAAATGCGGGTGTGATTTGGCCTAGTATATCGCGAACTTTACAGCAATAATGACTTAAATTCGCTCATAAGATAGTAAATCAGACTGAAGATTGAGGATTTCGCATGACAAATGCTCAGATTGATCTGGACCGCTTTGATGCCGCCATATTGGCGGTTCTGGCAGAGGATGCGCGCATCTCCATCACCGAACTGGCCAAGCGGATCGGGCTGTCCAAATCCCCCACACAGGCACGGTTGCGGCGGTTGGAGCAAAGTGGCGTGATCCTGGGCTACCGGGCAATGCTGGACCCGATCCGGTTGGGGCTGGACCACGTGGCCTTTGTCGAGGTGCGCCTGTCAGATACCCGCGAGGCAGCCTTGCGTGCCTTCAAC
>CALAIJ010000266.1 GCA_937923365.1 uncultured Sulfitobacter sp. | reverse complement strand
CATTGACGCAAAGGACAGGTCTGACATTGTGCAGCTTGCAGCACAGCCTTGGTGCTGGAACTTGTCCCTAGCCTGGAATGCGCCGCTTTAATGACCGACCTGCCCCGCTCTGCCTTGATGACTGTCCGTCCGGAATGGATTGATTTCAACGGGCACCTGAACATGGCCTATTACAGTGTTCTTTTTGACAAGGCCGTCGACCAAATTTATCCGGCCTTGGGCTTTGGCCCCGACTACCAGAAAACTGGCTTCACGACATATATCGCGGAATTCCACATCTGCTACTTGCGTGAATTGCATGAAGGCGACCGTGTCTATGCAACTTTCCACTTGCTAGACTATGACGCAAAACGCTTCCACCTGTATCAAGAGCTTTGGCATGAAGATGGCTGGGTCGCGGCTTCTGCCGAAGGGCTGACCTTGCATATCGACCAATCAGGCCCGCGCGTCTCTCCGATGCCCGAGGCGATCCTGTCGAACTTGCAAGACCTCAAGGACAAGGCTGCGACCCATCCCCACCCGGAGCGCGCAGGCAGGCGGATCGGGTTGCGACAAAACTGATCCCTGCCGCGCCGGTGCCACGACCCGCGCCCTTTCGGGCGGAGCAGCCCCCCGCGCGCGCGAGGCTCATTGTGTGACAAATTGCGATGCGTTAAGAGACACCTCTGACAAGTTACGCAAAGGTTTCTCATGCCCCGTTACGAATACAAGGTTGTGCCCGCCCCCACCAAGGGTCTCAAAGCCAAGGGTGTGAAGGGGGCCGAAGCACGGTTTGCGCATGCTGTTCAGGAACTTATGAACGGGCTTACGGGGTATGGCTGGGAATATCTGCGGGCTGAAACCCTGCCCTCCATCGAACGCGCGGGCCTGACGGGCACCACAACCGAGTGGCGCAACGTGCTGGTCTTCCGCCGCGTGCGCGAAAGTGACGCCGATGCATACCAGCCCGAGCTCTTGCCAGCGCCCGCTGTTGCTGCCGCCGGCGCTGTCGCAGCCGCCGCAGATGCGCCCAGCGAGGGCGGCCAGCACGCCGAGACCGAAGCCGACAACGAACCCTTCGAGCCGCCTGTGCAAGAGGCTACCACAACCTTGCAAGAGGCATGGGACAACGGCGTCGAAGACACCGATGATGTGGAAGACATCAGCAGTTCGCTGGAATCACTTTCCGAGGCGCGAAAGTCTGACAAATCAGAGGACTAGACGGCGTTCTTAAACGTCTAGATCAAGTGCGAGCGCGTGGATGCGCCCGATCAGTTCGGGACCCAAAGCGCCATGCACCGCACGGTGCCGCGCCAGACGGTTGAGCCCTTGAAAGGCGTCCGACCGGATGCGGACATTATAGTGGCTTTCGCCGCCTTCCTGAAAGCCGCCATGACCGCGATGGCTTTCGCTATCGTCGACCACTTCAAGCTCCGTGGGCACAAAAGCCGCCTGCAATTTTTCGCGTATCTCGTCAGTCTTTGACATTTTTTTGATGCCCCCCCTTCTATCTGCCTGTCAGAAGTCTAAACTCTCTCCTTCGAGTCGGAAAGGTCCCATCCAAATGCCCAAGCCTGATCCCTTTGGTTTCGACATGTCTGTGTCGTCTGCCAAAAAGAAAAATCCCCGTGGTCGGCGGGGTATGTCAGGCGCGTCCGAGACGTCCCGCCGCATATGCGATCATGAGGGCTGCGAAGAGGCAGGCAAGTTCCGCGCGCCCAAAGCGCCCGATGTGCTCGACGACTTTTTCTGGTTCTGTCAGGTGCACGCGCGGGAATATAACCTCAAATGGAATTTCTTTGACGGCACCACCGAAGCGGAGATGAACGCGCAACTGTCCGAGGACAAAGTGTGGGAGCGCAAGACCAAACCCTTGGGCGACCCCGAAGCCCGTGCGTGGGCGCGTTTGGGCATCGAGGACCCGCATCAGGTATTGGGCACGAATGCCACCCAAAACCCCGGCAAGGGTGCGGCATCCGGCAAACGTCTGCCCCCCACCGAGCGTCGCGCGGTCGAGATTCTGGAGGCCAAGGACAACTGGACAAAGCCCGAAGTCCGTAAGGCCTACAAGAAGCTTATCAAGGTGTTGCACCCCGATATGAACGGCGGCGACCGCTCTCAGGAAGAGCAGTTGCAGGAAGTTGTCTGGGCGTGGGAGCAGATAAAGACCAGCCGTAACTTCAAGGACTGACGCGGCTTACGCGTCAGCCCCCACCCATTTGGCACTTGCGTGCAGTCCTGCCAGCATGGCCAGCCACGCCATCGCGACCCAGAAATTCTCGATCATTTCGCCAAGCACGAAAAGCGGGCCGATCATGCTGCCGCTCAACACACCGTCGAATAAAGAATAGCCACCCGGCAGGCCTAGCCCGTTCATCAAGGCTTGGTCGAACGGCAGCAGCAGCACCGCGCATATGGCCCCCAGAGCAGTGGCCGCGCCAAAGCCCATGCCTGCGCGGAACATGCCCCATGCGCCCGTGCCGCCAAAGCAGCGGGCAAACACCAGCCCCGCCAGAAATGCACCGCCCGCCGCGCAGCGCACAAAGCTCCAGTCGCCGCTGAAGTGACGCTCGAAGAGGGTGATCGCGACGGCCACAACGGCGCCCGTCGCTCCGACCATGCCTGCGCGGATAAAACGGGTTCTGAGGGTAATTTTTTCCATGGGTCTTTCTCCTTGTTGAGTGCCCTCAGTCTGGCATCCAACAGTGCAGACCCCGCAGAGCAGTTGTGCAGGTTTTGCGCAATTTCATCGCGCCAAATGGGGGTTGCAAACACCGCCATGCGCGCCATGCTGGTCCCCGTAACTCTCGGAGCATTGCCATGGACTATCCCTACGATCTGGGCCGCTATTCCCGCACTGTCACAGCAGCCACCCCGCAGGCGCAGCAGTGGTTCGACCGCGGGCTGAACTGGACCTTTGGCTTTAATCACAAGGAGGCCATCGCCTGCTTCACCCGCGCGTCCGAGGCCGACCCGGCTTGCGGTATGGCCCATTGGGGCGTGGCCTATGCCGCAGGGCCGAACTACAACATGCCGTGGGAACTTTATGACGACAAAGGCCGTGCGGAGGCATTGGCACAGGCTTATGACGCCACGCAGGAAGCGCTGGCTTGTCTGGATCAGATGACACAGGCTGAGGCTGATCTGATCTCCGCACTTTCAGCGCGTTATCCCCAGCGCGAGATCACCGAAAACATGGATGGGTGGGACGCAGCTTTTGCGGACGCCATGCGCGAGGTGCACCGCACCCACCCTCAAGACCCCGATATCGCAAGCGTCTTTGTGGAGGCCTTGATGAACCTCACCCCGTGGAAAATGTGGAACATCGCCAGCGATAGCGTCGCAGAGGATGCCGCCACGCAAGAGGCACAAGCCACGCTTGAGACCTATCTGGCCCGTCCCGGCGGTATGGCGCATCCCGGTCTGCTGCACCTCTATGTGCATCTGATGGAGATGTCGCCCTACCCTGAAAAGGCACTCAAGGCGGCGGATGTTCTGCGCACGCTGATGCCCGATGCAGGCCATCTCATCCATATGCCCACGCATATCGACGTGCTGTGCGGCCACTACGAAAATGTTGTGCGCTGGAACGAGGCCGCTGTGCCTGCCGACCTCAAGTATTTTGAGCGCGAAGGCCCGTTCAACATCTACACAGGGTACCGCCAGCACAATTACCACTTCATCATCTACGGGGCGATGTTTCTGGGGCAATTCGCCCCTGCCATGCGCGCGCTTGAGGGGATGCGCGCCACGATCCCCGACAAGCTGTTGCAGATCAAATCCCCCCCCATGGCGGACTTCTTTGAGGTCATACTGGGGATAGAGCCGCATATCCTCATCCGCTTTGGCATGTGGGAAGAAATCCTGCAGCTGGAATTGCCCCAGGATCGCGAGACCTATTGCACCGGCGTGGCGTTCATTGAATACGCCAAGGCGCTGGCGCTTTCCGCATTGGGCCGCATCAAGGAAGCGGACCAGCAATTGGTCGCCTTTATGGACGCCAAGGCACGCGTGCCCGACACGCGGCTGTCCCACAACGTGCGCGCCGTTGACCTGCTGGAAGTGGCCAGTGCGATGCTGGCGGGCGAGCTGGCCTACCGCAAAGGCAATTATGACATAGCGTTTGCCGCCCTGCGCCGCGCGGTCGAACTGGACGATGCCCTGCCCTATGACGAGCCTTGGGGATGGAAGCAGCCGACACGCCATGCGCTGGGGGCGCTGCTTTTTGAACAGGGACACCATGCAGAGGCCGAACATGTGTTCCGCCAGGACCTTGGCCTTGCCCCCGGTCTGCCGCGTGCCTGCCAGCATCCCGACAACGTCTGGGCACTGCGGGGGCTTTATGATTGCCTTGCCGCTCAGGGCAAAACGGCAGAGGCCGCACACCTGAAACTGCGCCTTGATCTGGCCGAAGCACGCGCAGATCGCCCCATCAAAGCGGCCTGTGGCTGTGCGCAGGCAGCCATGTCCGCAAATGGCGCCGCGTAACTGGACCTAACGGGGAAGAAACCCGTATTCCAACCCTTGCACGCATCTGCTGAAAGAGGCATCAACGGCGGGCTTTAGCTGCGCATATCGCGGCACATGAAAGGACAACAAATGGCCGATGGCGCGCTCGATATTGATATGAAGCCTACAATGGAAATCAGCGTGCGCGACACGTTTGGCATTGACACGGACATGGTTGTCAAAGGCTTTCCCGAAGCCACGGACCGCGTCCCTGAACTGGACAAGACCTACAAGTTTGATCCCGACACGACACTGGCGATCCTTGCAGGCTTTAACAACAACCGCCGCGTGATGGTCCAGGGCTACCACGGCACCGGCAAATCGACGCACATCGAACAGGTGGCAAGCCGCCTGAACTGGCCTGCGGTGCGGGTAAACCTCGACAGCCACATTTCCCGTATCGACCTGATCGGCAAGGACGCGATCAAGCTGAAAGACGGCAAGCAGGTCACTGATTTTCAGGAAGGCATCCTGCCCTGGGCGCTGCGCACCCCCACTGCGATTGTCTTTGACGAATACGATGCAGGCCGTGCCGACGTGATGTTCGTAATCCAGCGCGTGCTGGAAGTGGACGGCAAACTGACGCTGCTGGACCAGAACAAAGTGATTGAGCCGCACCCCTATTTCCGCATCTTCGCCACGGCGAACACTGTGGGTCTGGGCGATACAACAGGTCTTTATCACGGCACACAGCAGATCAACCAAGGCCAGATGGACCGTTGGTCACTTGTCGCGACGCTGAACTACCTCAGCATCGACGCCGAGACGCAGATCGTCCTGTCCAAGAACCCGCATTACAACACTGCCGAGGGCCGCAAGACGGTCAAGCAGATGGTGACAGTCGCGGATCTCACGCGCACCGCGTTTATGAGCGGCGAGTTGTCCACCGTCATGTCGCCGCGGACCGTGATCGCATGGGCGCAGAACGCACAGATCTTCAAGAACGTGGGCTATGCCTTCCGTCTGTCGTTCCTCAACAAATGTGACGAACTGGAACGCCAGACCGTGGCTGAATTCTACCAGCGTCTGTTTGACGAGGAACTGCCTGAGTCTGCGGCAAGTGTGAGCTTGGGGTGAGCAACCGGCGGCTTCATATCGGCCTGATTGGCGGTATCGGTGTTGCTGCGACAGTTGTTTACTATCAAAGGCTTACTGCTGCGATTTCACAGATTGGCGGCGCTGCTGACATCACCATCGTCCATGCCGATGTGCATGAGCTCATCCGCAACAACCTTGCCGATGATCGCTTGGCCCAAGCGCGCGTCTATGCACCTTTAATTCAGCGGCTCAAGGCGGCGGGTGCGGATTGCGCGGCGATCACCTCGCTGGGCGGGCACTTTTGCTTCGAAGAGACCAAGGCGCTAGCGTCACTGCCGCTTGTCAGTGCGGTGGCGCCTTTGGACAATTACTTTGACACGCACGGGATCAAAAGCGTTGGCTTGCTGGGCACGCGGGTTGTGATGCAAACAGGGCTTTACGGTCAGTTGACCCGCACCAAAGCGATCGCTTTGAACGACCAGATAGACGCCATTGGGCAAAGCTATCAGGACATGGCGGTTGCGGGGTACTGCACCCCCGCACAGGCCAAGCTGTTCATCAACGCTGGTCAGCAAATGGTGACAGACCATGGCGCGGATGCCATTGTCTTGGCGGGGACAGACCTTAACCTCGCTTTTGACGGTCAGGACACGGGATATCCCGTAATTGATGCGCTCGATGTACATGTGGACGTGCTTGCACGCCTCGCAACGGGCCAAAGCACTTTGGACGATATGGATATTGCGGCATGAACAAACCATCCGACAACCCAGCAGACGCGTTCAAAAAGGCGCTGGCCGAAGCTTCCAAGGTCATGGCCAACGACCCCGAGCTGAACGTCAGCTATTCGGTCGACCCCTCTGGATTATCCGGCGATAACATGCGCTTGCCGCAGGTTTCTCGCCGCATGACCCGCGAGGAAGTCTTGCTGGCGCGCGGCACTGCAGATGCGCTGGCGCTGAACCGGCGCTATCACAATGGCCAGACCCATGCGCGGTATGAGCCGCAGGGCGAAATGGCCCGTGACCTTTATGAGGCGATGGAAACCGCACGGTGCGAGGCCATGGGCGCGCGCGACATGCCCGGCACGGCGGGCAACATCGACGCCAAGATCAAGAATGAAGCCCTGCGCAAGGGCTATGATCAGGCCAAGCAGGCCAGCGATGTGCCTCTTGCCACGGCGGCGGGCTATCTTGTGCGCCATCTTGCCACGGGGCGCGATCTACCTGCGGGGGCGGAGAACGCGATGGAGCTGTGGCGCGGATTTATCGAGGATCAGGCGGGCGGCGGCCTTGATAACATTAACGAAATTCTCGAAGATCAGTCCGCATTTGCCAAATTCGCACGGCAGATGATCTCTGATCTGGGATACGGCGACCAGTTGGGCGACGACCCTGACCAGATGGACGAAGACAACGAGGACGAGGCCGAAGAAGGCTCCGAAGAGGAGCAGGATCCAGATAGCTCAGGTCAGGACGACCAAGACGACGAAGAAGCGGAAGGCACGCCAGAAAGCTCTCAGGAAGAGCAGCAGGATGCGTCTCAGGCGCAGGTCTCCATGGACGATATGGCCGATCAGGAAATGGGCGAAGAGGCCGATATGCCCGAGGGTGACGCCCCGATGGAGCCGCCTGCTCCGCAGCCCGTCAGCGACGCCGACCCCAATTATCTGGTCTACATGGATACCCATGACGAGGTCATCGCCGCCGAAGATCTGGCCGAACCTGTCGAGCTGGAACGCCTGCGCGCCTATCTTGACCAGCAGTTAGAACCTTTGAAGGGGGCCGTCAGCCGGCTGGCCAACAAGCTGCAGCGCCGTTTGCAGGCGCAACAAAACCGGTCATGGGAGTTTGATCTGGAGGAAGGCACGCTGGACGCAGGCCGTCTGGCGCGGATCGTCGCCAACCCCACAACACCGCTAAGTTTCAAGGTCGAGAAAGACACCGAGTTCCGCGATACCTGCGTGACGCTGCTGCTGGACAACTCCGGCTCCATGCGGGGGCGGCCCATTTCCATCGCCGCGATCTGTGCCGATGTGCTGGCGCGCACCCTTGAGCGGTGCAACGTCAAGGTCGAAATCCTCGGCTTTACCACCCGCGCGTGGAAAGGCGGACAGGCCCGCGAAGCATGGCTGAATGAGGGCCGACCCGTGCAGCCCGGTCGCCTGAATGACCTGCGCCACATCATCTACAAGTCCGCCGATGCACCGTGGCGCCGGACCCGCCCAAATCTGGGGCTGATGATGAAGGAAGGTTTGCTGAAGGAAAACATCGACGGGGAGGCGCTGGAATGGGCGCACCGCCGGATGATGGCCCGCCATGAGGCCCGCAAAATCCTGATGGTAATCAGCGATGGCGCGCCCGTGGACGATTCAACTTTGTCCGTTAACCCCGCAAATTATCTGGAAAAACACCTGCGCGATGTCATCGAGATGGTCGAAAAACGCCGCGCGGTTGAGCTGCTGGCGATTGGTATCGGCCATGATGTCACGCGGTACTACGAACGTGCCGTGACCATCACGGACGTGGAGCAACTGGCAGGCGCCATGACCGAACAGCTGGCCGCTTTGTTCGATAGCGATCCACGGGCACGGGCGCGCGTCATGGGCATGCGCCGCGCAAGCTGAGACAGGACAATTTGAGTTTGTTGGAAGGGTGAAGGAGAGGCTATGTTCCAGAGTTTCGAGGTCACCGCACGGCCAGAGCAAGGCCCGCCCCGCCTGAAAGCCTTGCGTGCTGAATTGAGCCGTGAAGGTCTGGACGGCTTTCTGATCCCGCGCGCGGACGCCCATCAGGGTGAATATGTCGCCGCTCATGACGAGCGGCTTGCTTGGCTTACGGGGTTTACCGGATCAGCGGGTTTTTGTGCCGCCCTGAAAGACATCGCAGGCGTGTTCATCGACGGGCGCTACCGCACGCAGGTCAAGGCGCAGGTTGCCGCGGATTACACGCCCGTGCCATGGCCCGACGTCTCTTTGGGGGCGTGGCTGAAAGAGCAGATGCCCGAAGGGGGGACCGTCGGTTTTGACCCGTGGCTGCATACGCCAGCCCAAATCGCGCAGATCGAAGAGGCGCTTGAAGGAACAGGCGTTGCCTTGCAGCAATGCGCCAATCTGGTGGACCGCATTTGGGAGGATCAGCCCGCCCCGCCTATGCAACCCGCCAAGGTGCATGCCCTGGAGTTTGCAGGCGAAAGCCATGCCGACAAACGCGCGCGATTGGGCAAGAGCTTGCAAGACGCAGGCCAGACGGCCGCCGTCATCACCCTGCCCGACAGCATTTGCTGGCTGTTGAACATCCGCGGCGCGGACATTC
>CALAIJ010000265.1 GCA_937923365.1 uncultured Sulfitobacter sp. | reverse complement strand
GCAACGGCAGGCACGTTGGCGAGACGGGGATTGAATTGCTTGGACACAGGCGTACACTCACATTCGTTGCATTTGAGGGTACTGTCGCGGGTAATCCATAAGCGGGTGTTAACTCGCAAATTTGCATGAATTTTTTATGGATGGAGCAACCAAGATGACAGAGCGTTGTGGCTGGGCAGGTCTGGAGCCCATCTATGTCACATACCATGACACAGAATGGGGCGTGCCCGAGTGGGACAGCCGCGCTTTGTGGGAAAAGCTGATCCTCGACGGGTTTCAGGCGGGCCTCAGCTGGATCACAATCCTTAAAAAGAGAGACAATTTTCGCGCCGCTTTCGAAGGTTTCGACCCGCTTGTCATCGCCAAATGGGGTGACGCGGACGTCGCACGATTGCTGGGGGACGCGGGAATCATCCGGCACCGCGGCAAGATCGAAGCCACCATCCATAATGCTCGCGCGTGGATCGACGTCGAAGAACAGGGCGGCTTTGACCAGTTCATGTGGCGTTATGTCGACGGTGTGCCCTTGCAGAACCGCTTTGCCACGCAGGCCGACGTGCCGCCCAAAACCCCGCTGAGCGAGCAGGTGTCAAAGGATCTCAAGAAGGCAGGTTTCAAGTTTTGCGGGCCAACGATTGTCTACGCGTGGATGGAGGCCTGCGGGCTGGTCAACGATCATATCGTCACCTGCAATCGCCACGATGCATGTGCTGCCATGGCGAAGCGGCCCAAGAGTTCCTGAGCGCTCAAGGATTTTGCGCATGCCACGTGGCTAATACCAGATCGGCGATCGCAATGTCCTGAGCCGCGATGCCAGTCAGATCAGCTATGGAGATGTCGGTGGTCTTGCGTTGAATGATATCGGGCGCATGCAAAAATGTGCCAAGTTCGGTTACTCTGCTGGCATCCATTTTAGCGGCATGCACTGCGTGAGAGAACTCTCCGTGGTTCAGACACTGAGGGATCAGATCCGCCACAAGAATGTCCGCAGCAGCAACCAAGTCGGTTGGCAGTTCTTGCTTTCCGGGCGCATCCGCTCCGACAGCCGTGATATGTGTGCCGGGTCTGATCCATTCGGTTTTGATTAGCGGCGCGGTGGCCCCTGTCGCGGTGACCATTATGTCGGCATGCCGCACGGCGCTTTCCAGATCAGGTGCCATAGTCAGGTCCGCAGGCACCGTGATCTCACCGACCAGACGTCGTGCCGCAGAAGCGTCACGGCCCCAAACTTGAATATGCGTAAGTCCAGGTAACAAAGCTGCATGCGCCTCGATCTGGCGGGCGGCTTGCGGGCCGGTTCCCACAACCAACAAGCGCTGGGCAGTCGGGCGGCTTAGTGCGCGGCTGGCAATGGCCCCGCCCAGACCGGTGCGGATGTCGGTCAGTACCATCTCGTCGTGCAAAATCGCCTCAACCGCGCCCGTGCGGGCGGACATCACCAGTACAAGCCCGTTGCCTGTCGGCAGGCCCTGCTGAGCGTTTTGCGGAAATCCGGTTGCAACCTTGATGGCAAAGGTCTCTGCCCCCTCAAGATAGCCGTATTTGATGTGGCAATCCGCGTGCAGCGGCGGGAATGTGATATGCCCCACAGGTGGCAGCGTCACACGCCCCATGCTGGCGGCTCGGTAGGCGTGTTCAACGGCGCAGGCTGCTTTGGGCAGATCAAGCAAGGCCTCGATTTGGGGGCGGGTCAGGACAATCATAAGCATCTTCCCTTGGTTTGGTGCAGCCTAGGAGAAGCACGCACGCGTGACGAGCGTGAAGTCTGTCGCAGCACCAATGTCGCAAAGCGCAGTGAAGGTCGTTGACTCCACACAAACCTCGCGTATAAGCGCGGCTTCATTGGTGTTGGTGGCCCCCGCAAGGGGATGCCTGTCGGGGTTCGCCCAGAGGACAACGCCCTTTACCGCCCGAACGGGCCACATAAAGGAGAACAGCCGTGACCAAACGCACCGCTGCCAAACACAAACTCGACCGCCGCATGGGCGAAAACATCTGGGGCCGCCCCAAATCCCCCGTTAACCGTCGTGAATATGGCCCCGGCCAGCACGGTCAGCGCCGCAAGGGCAAACTGTCCGACTTCGGTATCCAGCTGCGCGCCAAGCAAAAGCTCAAGGGCTACTATGGGGACCTGACCGAAAAGCAATTCCGCCGCATCTATGGTGAGGCCGAGCGTGTCAAAGGCGATACCGGTGAGAACCTGATCGGCTTGCTGGAGCGCCGCCTCGACGCGGTTGTCTACCGCGCCAAGTTCGTCGCCACCGTTTTTGCCGCGCGCCAGTTCGTCAACCATGGCCACGTTCGTGTGAACGGCCGCAAGGTCAACATCCCCTCCTACCGTGTGAAAGAGGGTGACGTGATCGAAGTGCGTGACCGTTCCAAGCAGATGGTTGCCTTGCTTGAGGCCACACAATTGGCCGAGCGTGATGTGCCTGACTACATCGAGGCCGACCACTCCAAAATGACTGCGACGTTTGTGCGCACACCCGGGACAGGCGATGTGCCTTATCCGGTGATGATGGAGCCAAACCTCGTCGTGGAATTCTACGCGAAGAACTAAGGTTTTTCGCCATCGTTTCTGGAAAGGCCGCGCCGCAGGGTGCGGCCTTTTTCCGTTTTAGTGTGGGGCGCTTCGGATGTATCTGCTGCCACTGAAAAAGATGTTGCCACGCCGTGTAATGGGCACGCCGCTGCGGTCCAGCCGGTAACCGCGCGCCTCCATGATCTGGCGCACCATGTGGCCGATCATGCGTTTCACCTGATTCTGCGCGACCTGCCCGCCAAACCGCTGCAAAAGAGTAGGGGACAATGCTTCGATTGCGGGGCGGTCAAGGTACGTCGCAATCTCCATCCGTTGAAGGCTGTCATGTTCTTGCAAAAACGACCAGAGCATGCCGCCATTTTCACGATGATAGATGCGGGCGAACTTGTCCGGACGGTATCCTGATAGGGCGTGTTCGCCAGAGGAACTGATCGCTTGCGAAGCAAAAGGAGCTTTTGAAGGGGGATTGGTCTGGCAGGTTGGTTTGCTGGTATGATGTATCATAAATGATATATCTAGCGGTGCAGTGTTAACAGTTACTGAACCGCTGTGGTCAGCGATTGCGCGCTTGATCGGGAACGACTTCAGCGGCTTGTTCTGTCCAGAATACGGCGATCCGCTCACAATCATGATACATCAAAAATGATACATCATAAATTGTGTCTGGGAGAATCTGCGTCTTGGCGGTACCACCGCTCCCAACAGCAAAGGAGCGCCCATGGACATCCCCTTCAAAACCACCCGCATGCTGAACTTTGGCGATTGCGACATCTCGGGCACCGCCTATTTCCCGTCCTATCTGAACATCCTCAATGGCGTGAACGAGGAGTTCTGGCTGCACCTTGGATGGCCGTGGCACGAGATCATCTGGAAGGAGCGCTGGGGCACGCCCACGGTGCACCTGTCTTCTGATTTCTCAAGCCCCTCATTCTTTGGCGAAGAACTGACATTTGAGGTGACCGTTGTCAAAGTGGGCCGTTCCTCGGCGACCTTCCATCACGAGATCAGCTGCAAAGGCGAAAAGCGGTGGTCCAGCACGCAGGTCCTTGCGGCCTCTGATCTGGACAAGCACATCTCCATTCCGTGGCCCGAAGACGTCAAAGCGGCCCTGGAGGCCTGTGTGCAGCCCGCCAAAAGCGACTGATTGCCACCGCTCAAGTTCTCGGTGGCGCCGCGCAACCCAGATGGCTAGAAACCTCGTAAGTGCATCAAGGATACCCCTATGACACAGATCACGCCACAACCCGGTATCATGGACATTGCCGCCTATCAGGGCGGCGCATCCCATGTGGCGGGCGTAGAAAATGTGGTGAAACTCAGCTCGAACGAGAACCCTCTGGGCCCGAGCGAAAAAGCCAAAGCTGCCTTTGCACGTGCGGGCCATTCCTTGCACCGCTATCCGTCAACGGACCACACAGGTCTGCGCCTTGCCATTGCAGAGGTGTGGGGGCTGGATGCGGCGCGGATCATTTGTGGGGCAGGCTCTGACGAGATCATATCCCTGCTTTGTCAGGCCTATGCAGGGCCGGGTCGCGAAGTGATCCATACAGAGCACGGCTTTGGCATGTACCGCATCTCTGCACTGGCGGCGGGTGCGATCCCGGTCGAGGTGAAAGAACGCGAGCGTGTTACGGATGTGGGCGCCATTCTGGCCGCCTGCACGGACAAGACGGCGTTGGTCTTTATGGCCAATCCGAACAACCCGACGGGCACCATGATTTCTGCAGCCGAGGTGGAAAAACTGGCCACGGGCCTGCCGCCTCAGGCCTTGCTGGTGCTGGACGGGGCGTATGCGGAATACGTCGAAGGCTATGACGGCGGCGCATCCCTTGTTGAGGCGCGCGAAAACGTGGTGATGACGCGGACGTTCTCCAAGATCTACGGGCTGGGGGGCTTGCGCGTGGGCTGGGGTTACGGCCCTGAACATGTGCTGGATGTGCTGAACCGTGTGCGCGGGCCTTTCAACGTGTCGGAGGCGGGTTTGCAAGCTGCCGAAGCCGCTGTGCGCGACACCGCCTGGACCGACCATTGCCGCAAGGAAAACGCGGCAATGCGGGTCTGGCTTTCGGATGCGCTGGCCGAGATTGGCGTGCCATCAGATGTGTCGTGCACCAATTTCGTGCTGGCCCGTTTTGCCAGTGCTGCTGAAGCGACAGGCTGCGATGCGCATCTGAAGTCCCAAGGTCTGATTGTGCGTCCTGTGGCCAGCTATAACCTGCCAAACTGCCTGCGGATTACCGTGGGGGACGAGGCCTCCTGCCGCCGCATCGTGCATGCTGTGCGCCAGTTCAAGAATGGAGCGCATGATGTCTCAGATTTATGACCGCGTGGCGCTGATCGGCCTTGGCTTGATCGCGTCTTCGATGTTCTGGGCCATGAAGCGCAGCGGGCTTGCGGGCGAGGTCACAGGCTTTGCCCCATCGCCAGAAACCCGCGTGACCGCCCGCGACATTGGCCTGTGTGACCGTGTATGCGACACAATGGCGGAAGCTGTGGAGGGCGCGGATCTGGTGGTGCTGTGTGTGCCTGTCGGCGTCATGGGGAAAGTTGCCGCTGAACTGGCGCCGATGCTGAAAACAGGCGCGACGGTCAGCGATGTAGGCTCGGTCAAGGCGGAAGTGATTTCGACCGTTGGCCCGCATCTGCCGGATGGCGTCCACTTTGTGCCCGCGCACCCGATTGCGGGGACAGAGCATTCCGGCCCGACATCCGGCTTTGCAGAGCTTTTTGACAACCGCTGGTGCCTGTTGGTGCCGCCCGAAGGGACCGATGCGGATGCAGTGGCCCGCCTGCGGGGGCTTTGGGAAGGCATGGGGTCTTACGTGGATGAAATGGACGCAGAGCATCACGACCGCGTGCTTGCCGTGACCAGCCATGCGCCGCATCTGATTGCCTACACAATGGTGGGCGTGGCAGACGATCTGCGCCGGGTGACAGACAGCGAAGTGATCAAATACTCCGCCGCGGGTTTCCGTGATTTTACGCGCATCGCGGCCTCTGACCCGACCATGTGGCGCGATGTTTTCCTGAGCAACAAAGACGCCACGCTGGAAATTCTGGGCCGCTTCACCGAAGAGCTTTTTGCCTTGCAGCGCGCGATCCGCCAAGGCGACGGCGACCATTTGCACGATTACTTCACCCGCACCCGGGAGATCCGCCGGAACATTGTTGAGGCGGGCCAGGACACGGACGCACCGAACTTCGGGCGTGGGGGGACCAAGTGACCATGCGTGGGTCTCTCTTCGCGTTGCTCATCGCAGGCTCTGCGGCGCATGCGCAGGCGCCTGAAAACTCTCTGCGACCAACCCCGCGGGGGGGCGAAGCTGTCGTCCAACCCGTCGAGGTGACGGACAATGGTGCCATTGCCTTGCAAGAGGGCGTCACGCCTCAGCGCGAACGCCGTGGATTGTTCAAATCCCTGCGCCCGCTCTTTCGCACCAACAAAGTGGAAAAACAAGCGCGCGCGCAAAAGCAACTGCGTGAAAAGGGAGCGGTCTGCGGCGACGTCGCCATTCAGGGCGAAAACGTGGGCCGCGTCACGGGTAAACTGCGCGGTTGCGGGATCGAAAACGCGGTGCGCGTGCGCTCTGTCTCTGGCGTGGGGCTAAGCACGGGCGCTGTGATGGATTGCGGCACGGCTACGGCGCTGAAACGCTGGATGGAAGGCAGTGCCAAGCCTGCGCTTTCGCGCAAGGGCGGGGGCCTCACGTCGATCCGTGTGGCCGCGCATTACGCCTGCCGGACCCGCAACAACCAACGTGGTGCCAAATTGTCAGAGCACGGCAAGGGCCGCGCAATCGATATTTCAGCCTTTCGTCTGGCGGACGGCAGTGAGGTCACATTGCTGAACGGCTGGAATAACCGTAAATATTCCAAAGCCTTGCGGCAAATGCACAAAGGGGCCTGCGGGCCGTTCGGGACGGTGCTTGGCCCTAATGCCAACAAATTTCACCGCGATCACTTCCACTTTGACACGGCGCGGTATCGGTCAGGCAGCTACTGCAAGTAATCAGGGCCAGACGATGCGCGGTGCGGGGCCAAGGGGAATGCCACTGACCGACATACGGCCGCTCGCAAAGACGACATCCATATCAAGATTGTCCGCATCCCCGCTGCGCCCGGCAAGCAGACCCAGCATCAGTTCCGCCTGACCGCGTTGTTTTGCGGGCAACGCACCTGCCTGTTGCGCAATATCCAGCAAACCGCGCCAGTCTTTGGCCTGTAAGGTCACGTTGCCTGTGGGCACCCCTGCGGCGTCCACATCAAGCGCGCCAGAGCCGTTGAGCGACAAGGCCCCCCAGATGATGACTGCTTCTGTGAGGGTGATCTGGCGAAACTGGGGCCGCGGGCCCTCCAGATGGCTGCGGTTCAGTGGCCCATCAAACGTGACGGCGCCACGCGCGGTGAAACTGTCAAAAGCCTGTGGCCATGTGTCAGGCAAGGACAACAATTGACGTGGCACTGCACCGGGGGTCAGCCCTTCGGCGTTCAGGACCAGATTGTAGCGTGCGTCCGCATCGCTGTCCTGCTGGGCTGTGAGGGTGAGTGATCCACCCGACATCAAAGGCGTCTCTTCGGCGCGCAGGACCCAGCTTTCGGCACCGAAGTCTGCGGAACCAAGCTCAAGCGCCAGACCGGGGCGTAGCCGCAGCGCGACCGCCCCCTCCGCCGTTTGAAAGGAGGTCCGTGCGGCCCCATCGGTAAAAACGACAGGGCTTTCAGGCAAGTCGACGTCGACATGGCCGGGCCACCACGTGCGGGCAGCCACACGCGCCCCTTGCGTGCTAAAGCCGCTGTTGCCGCCTGTCATGGCGACGGCATTGATCTGTGTGGCGATGTTGAAGGGAAACCCGCCTTGGGAGGTCTGAGCCTCCACCTGCCAGCCTTCGGCGCGGCGGTCTGCGGCCCATGTATCGATGGCTTGTGACACGCCGTAGCTTGCCAGCGCCCACCAGCCGCAGAACACGATGGCGGCAAGCACCAGCAGACGGATCAGAAAACGCATTAGGGAAACCTCTTTAAGTCCTCGCTGGAATGGGGTTTACCGATCAGATCAAAAAAGGACCAGCGCAATGACGATGTGGGTATTCGGCTATGGCAGCCTGCTGTGGAATCCGGGCTTTGAGGTGGCGGAAAGTGTGATCGGCACCCTGCCGGGATATGCGCGATCGTTCTGCATGCGCTCGATCCATCACCGAGGGTCCGAAGATGACCCGGGGCTGGTTCTGGCGCTGGACGAACAGGAGGATCAAGGCTGCGAAGGGGTGGCATTGCGCGTAGCCCCGGGGCGCGAGGCGCAAACGCTTGCCTACTTGCGCGAGCGGGAGCTTATCTCCTCGGCCTATCTGGAGAAGAACCTTGATGTCGATCTGAGCGATGGCCGCCGCGTGGAGGCGGTTGTCTACGTGATTGACGAAAGTCACGGCCAGTATTGCGGTGATCTGCCGCTTGAAGAGCAGGCACAGATCATCGCGAAAGCAGTGGGGGGCATGGGCCCGAACACTGAGTATCTGTTCAACACGGCAGCCCATCTCAGGCAGGTAGGATTGCACGATCCGGCTCTTGAATGGCTGGAGGCCCGCGTGCGGGCACTGGCGTCATAAATCCTTTGGGTTAACCAAAATTTGCTGTAGGCTCTGCCCAGAGCAGCAATAAGGTCGGGAGCAAGGCCGCATGGCGCAGCCAGACGCCAAAACAGGACCACAGTTTTCACAACCCATCCGCCAGATTACCCTTATGTTGGTGGTGCTGGGGCTGACGGGTGTGGGCGGCGTGCTGGCATTGCCTTCGGTATTTCCGATCTTTGCGGCCAACCCCTATCTGAACGGTGTGATCATCTTTGTTTTTGTGATCGGCGTGGTGGCCTGTTTCTATCAGGTCTACCAGTTGATGGGGTCGGTCCGGTGGATCGAGAACTTTGTGGCGGACAACCCTGATCCTTCCACGGTAGCGCCGACATTGCTGGCACCATTGGCGGCGTTGCTGCGGGCACGGGGTGCACGGATGCAGGTGAATGCCAGCTCCACACGGTCTATTCTGGATTCGGTTTCGACACGCATCGACGAGGCACGGGAAATCACGCGCTACATCGTCAACATGCTGATTTTCCTAGGCCTTTTGGGTACGTTCTATGGGCTTGCCACGACAGTGCCTGCGGTGGTGGACACCATCCGGTCGCTGGCCCCGTCAGAGGGTGAAGGCGGCGTTGACGTGTTCAGCCGTCTGATGACGGGTCTTGAGGCGCAGCTTGGCGGTATGGGCGTGGCGTTCGGCTCATCGCTCCTTGGGCTTGCGGGCTCCCTCATTGTTGGTTTGCTGGAGCTCTTCGCGGGTCACGGCCAGAATCGTTTCTACCAGGAACTGGAAGACTGGCTTAGCTCGATCACCCGCGTAGGTTTCTCCACCGGAGAGGAAGGCACGCCCGAGACGCAAGTGATGGCGGGCATGGTCGATCACATGGCCGAGCAGATGGAAAGCCTGCAACAAATGCTGACGCAATCGGACGTCAGCCGCGCCATTCTGGACGAAAAGCTGGGCAATCTGGCCGATTCAGTGGACCGCATGACCAAGCGCATGGAGGAAGGCAGCCCTGCGGCTGACGCCTTGGTGCGTGTGGCCGAAGGACAAGATCGCATGGTCGCGGCCATTGAAGCGCAGGTTCCTAAAGGGGACGCCGTTGATGGCGGCATGGACGCCGAAAGCCGGATGCGTCTGCGGTCCATCGACGTGCAAATGCTGCGTATCCTTGAAGAGATTTCCGCAGGCCGTCAGGAGACGATGGCCGAGCTGCGCCATGATGTGTCCGTGCTGGTGGATGCGCTGGCCAAGGGTCGCCCAGCCGCCGCAGGTCCGCGCCGTCTGCGCCCGGGCAAACCGGATAACGGGGGCCAGTAACCATGGCGCTGTCGCGACGCACGGGCACGCGGTTTCAAAGCTCCATCTGGCCGGGCTTTGTGGATGCGATGACGGGGCTGTTGTTGGTCCTGATGTTTGTGCTGACGATCTTTATGGTGGTTCAGTTTGTCCTGACCGAACGCATCACTGGACAGGAAAGCGAGCTGGACGCTTTGGCGGGCGAAGTGGCGGCCTTGGCGCAGGCCCTTGGGCTTGAAGAACGCTCCAGCGCGCAGCTGGAGGCGCGTTTAGGGGCCTTGAACACCTCGCTGAATGAGGCCGCTGCAGCGGCAGAGGAGCAAGCGGCACTGATTGCCTCGTTGACCGCGCAGCGCGATGCACAAACCGAAGCCTTGGGTGCTGCAAACGCGCGCATCACTGGGTTCGAGGCGCAGGTTGCCGGCTTGTTGGCACAGCGCGATGCGGCGCAAACGCAAATCGCCGGGCTGGAGACGGACAACGCCACTTTGCTGAGCGAGAAAGAAGCACTTGATCTGGCACTTGCAGCCACACGCACAGAGGTGGATGCGCAAGCCGAAGCTGCCCGTCTGGCCGCGTCTCGTCGCGAAGCGCTGGATGCGTTGATCGCGGATTTGCGCAGCCGCAATGCTGAGGCGCAGGCGCAGGTGGAGGATCTGACAGGTCAGGTCACTGCCGCGGCCGAGGCCTTGAGCGCTGAAGAAGCCGCGCGTCTTGCGGACGCTGCTGCTGCGGAGGCCCTGCGCGCAAGACTGCAAGACGCCGATGCTGAACTGACGGCCATGACCCTTGCGCTTGAGGCGCAGCGCAAAGAGGCCGAAGACACCCTGACGCTTCTGGCCGCTGCCCGCGCCGCCGAGAAGGATCTGGACACGAAACTGGCCTCTGCCTTGCTGAGCCTCGAAGACGCGCAGGACGTCATTGCGACCGGCACGGAGGCGCAGGCCGCGTTGGCGACAGCGCGGGCAGAGATTGCGGGTCTGCAGGCCGAACTTGATGCCCTTCGGTCCGGCCAAAGTGCGACGGCACAAGACCGCGATGCCCTGCGCGCGCAACTGGCAGCCGCTTTGGCCGCGAAATTGGCAGCAGAGACACTGAGTGCAGATCAAAGCACAGCGGCAGAGCGGCAAGCGGCGCTCTTGGCCACTGCGCAAAACGCGCTGGCCAGCGAACAGGCCACAAGCGCTGCCGCACAGCGCCAGACGGAACTGCTGAACCAGCAGGTTGCGGCTCTGCGCACGCAGCTCGGTGACCTCAAGGCGCTGCTGGACGACGCCAAGGACCGCGATGCGGCCAAGGACGTGCAATTGCAATCGCTGGGCTCTGAATTGAACACCGCACTGGCCCGCGTCGCCGCCGAGCAAAGCCGCCGTGCGCAACTTGAAGCGGCTGAACGGGCGCGCCTGGAGGCGGAAACCAAGAACCTCGAGCAATACCGTTCAGAGTTTTTCGGGCGGTTGCGGGATGTTCTGGGCACGCAGGAAGGTGTGCGTATCGAGGGGGATCGGTTTGTGTTCTCCTCGGAGGTTTTGTTCCCGCCGGGCGGTGCTGATCTGTCAGACGAAGGGCGCAGGGAAATTGCCAAGGTTGCGAACATTCTGCGGTCTGTCGCAGGTGATATCCCCGCCGAGATTGATTGGGTCATCCGTGTCGACGGGCATACTGACAATGTACCTCTGTCCGGTCAGGGCGAGTTCTTTGACAATTGGGAATTGAGCCAGGGCAGGGCCTTGTCGGTGGTCAAATACATGATCAATTTCCTTGGCATTCCTGCGGACCGTCTGGCGGCAAACGGCTTTGGCCAGTATCAGCCCGTCGCTTTGGGCGACAGTGACGCGGCGCGGGCGCAAAACCGTCGGATCGAGCTAAAGTTTACCGAAAAGTAATCCTGAGGACGCGCAGGGGCGCGACGCTTTTTATGGGTGATCGGATCTGGCGCGAGCCCTGAACGTGCAGGTGGTCACAGGCTTTGATGTTGGTTTGGAATATTATGGCCAGAAAAAGGGGAGGTCAGCGCAGGACGATCTCTGCCACGCGCTTTTCCAACGTGAGGCCATTGCGGATCAGTGCCACGCTGCCGGAGTAAGCGCCAGCGGGCCAAGGCTGCGTGCGGCGCTTTTTGCCAATTGCGCGGAAGGATTGGGCCTGAGGTTTGGTCATTTCCACATCATCGGTGATCACCGTGCCTTCGGGGCCTGTCAGTGTCAGGCGCAGAATGTCGCCTTGCCGCGTCCCAAAACTATAGCCCCAAATCACAAGAGCGGGCGCGCGTGTTGTCAGGTCGGATGAATGCGCTGTGCCAGCTTTGATCGCGGCATACTCAGGCACGGCATCAGAAAAGCCGACGGCAATCAGGCCACCGGCACGGTGGGGCAGGGGATCGGCCCAAAGACTTGCATCCCCTGGCGTGTCGCAACTGATGGTGTCATCAGCATCAAAAGGATCAGTCACGGTGCCGTTTTTCCGCAGGCTCAGGTGCACATGCGGGAAGGCTGCTCGGCCCGACTGGCCAACCTGGCCCAAGGGCGCACCCGTTTCGATCCGGTCGCCTTTGCGGACCAGGATCGAGCCTTGCTTGAGGTGGCAGTATTGGGTGACCCAGCCGTTTGGGTGGTTAATCAACACCCCGTTGCCGCATTCACGCCCTTCGATGGCAGCGGCATTGTCGTCCGTGATCCCGTCATCCGGCATTCCGTCACGGGTGGCGGCAACGATACCGCCTGCGGCGGCAATCACCGCCACGCCGTCTTCCATCATTGCGCGGGTGGGCAGGGCGAAATCTGTGCCCTTGTGGCCATCATAGCTGAGGGCCGCACAGGTGTAATCGCGCACACCTTCTGTGGGGTCGCGGTCGACGTATTGCTGGATATGACAGGTTGTGGAGAGATCGCAATCGATGGGGGATGCCAAAGTGAAATCCTGCGCCGCCACGGGGGCGGCGCAGGCAAATGTCAGGGCCAGAATGGCCCCACGCATCAGTCCGCGGTCAGCAAAGGGGGCTTGTTGCCGGACAGGCGCTTTTTTTCGAGGCCAAGAACCTCCAGCACCAGTGCGCCCTTTTTGGCGCCCACTTTGACCACGCCGCCCTTGGCGAGTTTGCCGAACAGCAATTCCTCGGCCAAAGGTTTCTTGATGTGCTCCTGGATCACGCGGCCCAAAGGGCGCGCGCCCATCTTGTCATCATAGCCTTTGTCGGCCAGCCACTCTGCGGCTTTCTTGGACAACTCGATGGTGACGTTGCGGTCCATGAGTTGCGCTTCGAGTTGCAGAACGAATTTTTCGACGACGCGCAGGATGACGTCCTTGGGCAAGGCACCAAAGCTGATGACCGCGTCCAGACGGTTTCGGAACTCGGGTGTGAAGGTACGCTCGATCGCGGCCGTATCCTCGCCCGTGCGGCGATCACGACCAAAGCCGATTGCTTCTTTTGCTTGCTCGGCCGCGCCTGCGTTGGATGTCATGATCACGACCACATTGCGGAAATCAACGGTGCGCCCGTTGTGATCCGTCAGCTTGCCGTGGTCCATGACCTGCAAGAGGATGTTGTAGACATCCGGGTGCGCTTTTTCCATCTCGTCCAGAAGCAGCACGCAATGCGGGTGCTGGTCGACGCCGTCTGTCAGCATGCCGCCCTGATCAAAGCCGACATAGCCCGGAGGGGCACCGATGAGGCGGGAGACCGCATGTTTCTCCATGTACTCGGACATGTCGAAGCGCAAAAGTTCCACGCCCAGCGTGTCGGCCAACTGCTTGGCCACTTCGGTCTTGCCCACACCTGTGGGGCCCGCGAACAGGTAGTTGCCGATGGGCTTTTCAGGCTCGCGCAGACCCGCACGGGCCAGCTTGATGGCAGACGACAAGGCCTCAATCGCTTTGTCCTGACCAAAGACCACGCGTTTCAGCGACTTCTCAAGGTCCTTCAGCACCACAACATCGTCTTTGGAGACGGTCTTGGGCGGGATGCGCGCGATCTTGGCCACAACGGCTTCGACTTCCTTGGTGCCGATGGTCTTGCGACGCTTGCTGGCAGCAACAAGATGCTGCGCCGCACCCGCTTCGTCGATCACGTCGATCGCTGAGTCGGGCAACTTGCGGTCGTTGATATAGCGGCTTGCCAGTTCAACGCTCGTCTTGATCGCGTCGGAGGTGTATTTGACCGAGTGGTGATCCTCGAAATAC
>CALAIJ010000264.1 GCA_937923365.1 uncultured Sulfitobacter sp. | reverse complement strand
AAAAAGAAGTTCTCTATGCAGCCTGCCATGATCCACCCCCCGGTTTGACAAAGGGCCGCGCCGATTTCTCAGCGCGGCCCTTGCGTATACTCTGTGCGACCCGAGCTTAGAAGTCCAGCGCCGGGCAGCTGTCGTTGGCGTAGTAGGCCACAACTTCCAGATCACCGTCGATGATCTTCTGGCGGGCTTCTTCAACGGCTGTCTTCATCTCGGCAGAGACCAGATCAGCGTTGTTTTCATCCATCGCGACGCCAACGCCATCTTCGGCAAGGCCCAGCGTGGTGAAGCCACCGGTTTCCATCTCGGTGCCCGCTTTCATCGAATCGTATACCGCCACGTCCACGCGCTTGAGCATGGAGGTCAGGACCTTGCCCGGGTGCAGGTGGTTCTGGTTGCTGTCCACACCGATGGAGAGGATGCCTTCGTCCGCCGCCGTTTGCAGAACGCCAACGCCTGTGCCGCCAGCCGCCGCATAGATCACGTCAGCGCCTTGGCTGATCTGCGCTTTGGTCAGCTCGGAACCCTTAACGGGGTCGTTCCATGCCGAAGGTGTCGTGCCTGTCATGTTGGCAATCACGGTCGCATCAGGGTTCACAGACTTCACGCCTTGGGCAAAGCCGCAGCCGAAGTGACGGATCAGGGGGATGTCCATGCCGCCGATGAAACCCACGGTGCCGGATTTGGAGGCCATCGCCGCCATCATGCCCACAAGGTAGGAGCCTTGGTGTTCCTGAAAGCCGATAAGCTGCACGTTTGCAGGCACTTCGGGCATCCAGCCGTCGATGTTCACAAACTTGGTGTCAGGATAGTCGCCAGCAACAGCGTTCACCGGATCGGCAAAGGCAAAGCCTGTGGTGATCACAGGGTTGGCGCCTGCTTCGGCGAAGCGGCGCAGGGCCTGCTCGCGCTGGGCTTCGGATTGCAGTTCGATCTCGCGGAAGGTGCCGCCTGTTTCTTCGGCCCAACGCTGGGCGCCGTTAAAGGCAGCTTCGTTGAAGGACTTGTCGAACTTGCCGCCAAGGTCAAAGATCAGTGCAGGCTCGGCCAGTGCGGCGGTGGCACTGAGCGCCATAGCGGCGGCAGCGCCCATAAGTTTGGTCATAAGGGTCATAGATGTCTCCCAGGTTTGCATATTGGGGCGGGCCAGCAGTGGCCCCTTGCCCACGATCTGATGATCTGCCCCAATTTAGGGCGCAGGCGGGGGGCAGGGTCAACCGCTTTTATAGATTTGAGGCCGCTATTGGCCTGCCTGACCTGCCGTCAGCGTGCAGCGCAAGACCAGCGCATCGACGGATGGCGCATTTTTACGCAGGTAGTATCCCGCGCGGGTGGCCACGGTGGCAAAGCCGAAATCCGCATACAAGGCGCGCGCTGCATGGTTGTCAGCGGCCACCTCCAGAAAAGCTGTCTGGGCGGTGCCTGTGATCGCCGTCATCCACTGTCGCATCAGGCCACGCGCGACGCCTTGCCTTTGGTGGGCAGGATCCACGGCGAGGGTCAGCAGTTCGCTCTCCCCCGCCAGGGTGCGTGTCAGGGCCATGCCATGTGGGGCGGTGAAGGCCTCGACATAGGGGCTGTCCAGAAGGTCTTTGAATTCCTCGGCCGACCAGCCGCGTTCGGCCGCAAAGGCCGCGTGGTGCAGGGCAGACATCTCCGCGGGGGTCATGGCAGGATCGTGGGTGCGGCGTCCCGTGCGGGGGCGGCGTCTGCTGCGCGCAGGTAAAGCGGGGCAGGGGGCGCGGTCACTTCCCCCTGACGCAAGGCAGCGATGCGGGCAATGGCTGAGGCAGGATAGTAGGGCGCGGGGCCACCCGTCGCGCCGATCATGGCAGCAATATCACCCTCGCGGTTGCCGATGCAGGTCAGATCGGGATGGCGCCAATCCGTGATCTGGTCGAAGGGGACCAGCTCTGGCCCGCGATCCGCACCCGGTGCAAACCGTTGCAGGTAAAAGTGGTCGCGGCCCGCGCTGATGCTGGCCAGCACGGGGCCTTTGTGGTCGAAGGCCAGTGCCTCCAGCAACGAGACGCCTATTGCTGGAATATCAAGCGCCAGCGCCAATCCACGTGCAGCGGCCACGGAAATGCGGATGCCGGTGAAGTTGCCCGGCCCGATGCCAACGCCAATGGCGGAGAGGTCGCTAAAGGTAACGCCTGCCTCTGCCAGCACCTCGTCGATCATGGGCATCAGGCGTTCGGCCTGTCCTTTGGCCAGTTCTTCGTGCTGCGCGGCAATCACATCGTGGCCGTCATAAACAGCAGCCCCGCAATAAGGACCCGATGTGCTGAACCCGAGGATCATGTGAAGTAGAACTTCAGTGGTTTGGTGTCTGTACGGGCCATCTGGCCACGGGCCTCCAGATCAAGTTGCACGGTCTTGGCCCACCAACCCGCCGCCTTGCCTTGAGGGAACAGGTCTTGCGGCAAATGTGGCTTTGCAGCCTCGCGCATTTCCGACTGGGTCATACCCTCTGATCCGGCCATGCCCGCCAGCAGGGCGGCTTTCATGGCCGTGTATTTCGCCGCATCCACCCGGCCCCGATAGTCGGGATGGTTGACGTTGCGCACGTCGATCTTGTCATTCATCGAAACCTCCAGACAGTTGGGCGCGGCCACTGTCCGAGACGCGTGGCAGATTGCCCTGATCATGCAACCAGTGCGCTGCGGCATCCGCGTGGCAATGCAGTTGAGGTGGGTGATCGGCAATCTGGTCAAGCAGGCCGAGCGGCACATAGACCTGATCGGGCAGATACGGAAACCACACCGCGAGCGGTGAGCCACAGTCAGGGCAGTTGCGCCGGATCGCACCAGAGGGGTGCGTGACCTCTGCAATCGCTGGTGTGATGTCCAGTGTGTCGACGCCCAGCCCCGCAAAGGCAGGCAGCGGCGCGCCGGTCCAGCGCCTGCAATCATTGCAATGACAATAGGCGACAACCTGCGGGGCGGCA
>CALAIJ010000263.1 GCA_937923365.1 uncultured Sulfitobacter sp. | reverse complement strand
CTGGAGAGTTTTGCGCTGACCGCCAACAACGTCACCTATGCAGCGTCCGGCTTTGCCATCGGGTATTGGCAATTCTTTCCCAGTGGTCTGGACGGGCAGGGGGTGTTGCCGGTCTGGGGCACTGCCGAGGTGATCGAAAGTGCTGCTGAAGATCTGGCCGTTGGCACGCGGCTCTACGGGTTTTACCCTTTGGCCGAGGAGCTGGTCATCCTCCCGTCTGTCACGCGCAGTGGCACAATTGTGGACACCAGCGCGCACCGGACCGACCTGCCAGCGGTCTATAACCGCTATGTACCCATGACAGGGGGTGCCTCGGACACCGATCATCTGCGCGCCTTGCTGCAACCGCTTCTAGCAACGTCGTGGCTGTTGTCGGACTGGCTGGCGGATAACAAGTTCTTCGGAGCCAAACAGGTCATTGTCGGGTCCGCGTCTTCAAAGACGGGATTAGGCCTGTGCAAGTATCTAGCCGAAGACGCGGGGCGGGACATCAGCATCATTGGCCTGACCTCTGCCGGAAACCGCGCCTTTGTTGAGGGACTGGGGGCCTGCGATCAGGTGCTTAGCTACGATCAGGTTGCCCAGCTTTCCGGTGTTCCGTCCGTCTATGTCGATATGGCAGGCAACGGCGAGGTGAAACATGCGCTGCATACCGCCCTTGGCGACCACCTCAAACATTCTGCGGCCGTAGGGATCAGCCATTGGGACAAATTCCAGCCCAAACAGGATGTGCCGGGGGTGAAACCGCAATTCTTCTTTGCACCCGCGCAGATTGCCAAAAGGCGCGAGGACTGGGGGCCGGGGGTGGTCGAGCGCGAGATCAACGCCGCGTGGCAGCGGATCGCTGAAACAGCAAACACGTGGCTGGCGGTCACTGTGCACGAGGGGCTGGAGAGCGCCCCCGCCATCTATGACGCACTTGCCACGGGTACGTCAGACCCCAAAGCCGGTCATGTGGTGCGGTTACCGCGGTAGACGCTTCAAGCCGAACAGCTTGCCCCGCCCAAGACGCAGAATTTTGCACAGTGTGGGTGATTGAGGGCGACATCCTTTTCGGCCTCTTCCAGCGTCGTGCCCATTTCAAATTCAGGCGCGTAGGGCAGCAAGGTGCAGGCCAGCACGGCGGGCTTGTCCGCCCCTTTGCGTTTGACCACCATCCGCGCGCTTGAACACATGATCGCGTCGGGGGATTTATCAAGGATGCCCCAGCAGGCGGTTGTGATCTCGGGGACTTCGATACGTTCGTCCATTTCGGGAAAAAGGACAGTCATCGAGGGGTCTTGCGCGTCGATGTTAAAGTTATGAGCCGCATAAAAGGCCGCATATCCCGCACGGCTGTCTTCATCGCTGTCAGCAAAGACAGAGCGTCCGGCAACCGCCATGCGAAACCCGTGATCGCGCAGCCATTCCATCCCCGTGAGGGTTTTCTGAAAAGCCCCGTTGCCCCGTTCGGCATCATGCAAGGCCTCTGTGTAGTGATCCACGGAGATGCGCAGGGTCAGCTTGTCCGGATAGTCCTCCTGCAAGGCCAGCAGGCCCTTTTGCACCGACTTGCGCATCATGGGGCGCATGGCGTTGGTCAGGATCAGCACGTCGTAGCCCCGCTCAAGCGATGCGCGGGTGATCTCGATCATATGCGGGTTAATGAAGGGCTCGCCGCCTGTAAACGCAATCTCGCGCACCTCCCATTTCCGGGCCTCCAGCTGGTCGAGATAATCGCGCACTTCATCCGCGGTGATATAGACCAGCGCATCATTTGTGGGGCTGGACGCAATATAGCAATTCACACATTCGATGTTGCATAAGGTACCGGTGTTAAACCACAAAGTCTGCGGGTCGCTTAGCGCCACGGTGGCCCGCGCTTCGCCTTTGGCGGTCAGCGCAGGGTCTTGGAATTTGCCCAGATTGGCGGTCTGTTTGCCGTCAGCGAGGTCTTTCATGATTGGTCCTTGTCTCAGCGCGTTTGATGCTGTCCATTGTGCTAAGCTAGAGGCAGGTTTGATGGAAGTGCAAGTTCGCTGTTGCACGGTCTTGTGATGCCGCAGGATTTGCGTATGTTTGCGCTAACATCAGCTATTTCCTGCCCGGTGGCACGAAAAGAGAGGTCTTAACGATGGTTTCACGCGTCATTCCGGTCGATCCGTTTGATCTGGTGATTTTTGGCGGTACCGGCGATCTGGCCAGACGCAAGATCCTGCCGGGCCTCTTTCGCAGGTTCTGCTCTGGCCAAATGCCTCCGCAAGCGCGGATCATCGGGGCCGCGCGCACTGATCTGGATGCCGCAGGCTACCGCGAGATGGTCTCGGAAGCGATCGCCGAGTTCGGCGGAGCTTTCACCTGCGAAGACCAGACCCTTGAGGCTTTCCTCAATCAGGTCGACTACCTTGCCATCGATGCGCGCGGAGAGACCGGCTGGGAAGCCTTGCAAGACAAGATGAAGGGCACAGACCGGATCGAGGCGTACTATTTTTCCGTTTCGCCGTCGCTTTTTGGTGATCTGGCAGAACGCCTGCAGAAATGGGGAATGGCCGACGCCCAAGCACGGATCGTCGTCGAAAAGCCCTTTGGCCGTGATCTGGAAACGGCGCGCAGCCTAAACGCCACGCTGGCCAAGTACTTCAACGAAGACCAGATTTACCGCATCGACCCCTCTCTTGGCAAAGAGACCGTGCAGAACCTCATGGCCGTGCGCTTTGGCAACCTGCTGTTCGAACCACTTTGGAACGCGCAATATGTCGACCACATCCAGATCACGGTCGCAGAAACGGTCGGGGTCGGGGGCAGGGGTGAATACTATGACACCTCTGGTGCCATGCGCGACATGGTACAAAACCACCTGATGCAGCTTTTGTGTCTCATCGCGATGGAGCCGCCAGCGCGCTTTGACCCTGATGCGGTACGGGATGAAAAGCTCAAGGTGATCCGTGCACTTGATCCTTTGGAGGCGCACCACATCGTGCGCGGCCAGTATCAGGCCGTGCCCATGGACGAGGTCGAAAACCCCGGATACCGCAGTGCGGTTGGAGATGCCCGTTCGCGAACGGAGAGTTTTATCGCGCTCAAGACCCACCTCAGCAACTGGCGGTGGGCAGGCACGCCGTTCTATCTGCGCACGGGCAAACGGATGTCCGCACGGTCCTCCGAGATTACCGTGGTATTCAAAGAAACGCCGCATTCAATTTTTGCCGAAGATGCAGGGCGCCATCCCAATGTGCTGTCCATTCGTCTGCAACCCAACGAAGGGATCACGCTGGGTGTCACCATCAAGGAACCGGGCCCGGGCGGTATGCGCCTGATCGACGTCCCCCTTGATATGACATTCGCCGAAGCGTTGGGGGATGACGGGACGGATCAGGTCGACGCCTATGAACGCCTCATTATGGACGTGATCCGTGGCAACCAGACCCTGTTCATGCGCGGTGACGAGGTTGAGGCCGCCTGGGCATGGACCGATCCCATTATCCAGGGCTGGACGGCGCGGGCAGATGTGCCAAAGCCCTATGACAGCGGCTCTGACGGGCCCGGCGATGCAGATGAAATGCTGCGGCGCGATGGCCGTGCCTGGCGCGAGGTAAAACCATGACCTTCACCGAATACGCTGACCGCGAAATGCTCGCCATGAATGTTGCCAACGTGCTGGCCGGCGAGCTTGAGAATGCACTGTTGGGGAACGAGACTGCCTCTCTTGCTGTGGCAGGTGGCAGTACGCCGGGTCCGATCTTTGACCTGCTCAGCGGGACCGATCTGGATTGGGCGCGCATCAGTGTCATGCTCACGGATGAACGCTGGGTGCCCGAAGGCGATGCGTTGTCCAACACTACGCTGGTGAAATCACGGCTGATCACCGACCACGCGGCAGGTGCCACCTTTGTGCCATTCTACCGCGAGGGCGCCACGCCCGCAGAGGGCGCCGCACAGATTGCCCAAACACTTGGCAGCCATATGCCTCTGTCGGTCCTGATGTTGGGTATGGGCGCGGATATGCATACCGCGTCGCTGTTCCCCGGTGCCGACGGGCTGCACGCCGCCTTTGCCGAGGATGCGCCACTTTTGTGCCCCATCAGCATCGCGGACCACGAGGTCGCCCGTGTGACCTTGCCCGCCCACGCGCTGAGCGGGGCCTTGTCAAAACACCTCGTCATCTTTGGTGAGGACAAACGCGCCGCGTTGGAGCGCGCACAATCCTTGCCCCCAGAGGAGGCACCCATTGCCGCCGTGCTGGCAGGGGCCACAGTACATTGGGCTGCATAATGGATATCTGGAACACACTCAAAAGCCGCCACGCAAGCGTCGCGGACCGTCCCATTCTCGCGCTTTTCGAGGAGGGTACCCGCGCCGATGATTTCAGCGTGCAGACCCAAGATATGCGGCTCGATTACGCCAAAACCAACATCGACCGTGATACCCGCGCCGATCTGGTGCGACTGGCCGAGGCGTCCGGCGTCTTTGCCAAGCGCGATGCCATGTTCGCCGGTGCCCGGATCAACGAAACCGAGGACCGCGCCGTCTTGCACAC
>CALAIJ010000262.1 GCA_937923365.1 uncultured Sulfitobacter sp. | reverse complement strand
GCACCTGCACGGGTCTTGCCAGCACCGCGCCCGCCCATCACGACCCAGGACCGCCAATCGCCTGCGGGGGGCAGTTGATGATCCATCGCCCAGAATTCAAACAAGAAAGGGAGAGCCAGAAGCTCTCCCTCTGTGAGGTCGTTAAGAAACCTCTCCTGCGTCGTGACACTTGCGGAGCTGATCCAACTTGCACCCGATCTCAGCCCGTGCTTTCTCCATATCAAGGGCATATCCCCCTCGGGCAATACCAGCTTTCTTGCTTCTGCAGTCATCAAGTTTGTTCTCCGCGTTTGTACAGGCCAGAACGGCAAGATTGAAATCCCTCAACACTTGCGAGACCTTGGCCTTGTCGATCTTCCCCCCGGTCTGAGCATCTTCCTTGAGGTCTTCGATCTGCTTGCGCAGGTCGGCGACCACTTTTGTGAGGGACAAAAGCCTGTCCTCGTTGAGTGCAATCTCTACTTCCGGGGTAATATGTGTCATCTTCTCCGTCTTACCTCTCGCTTGGATCCCCCAACCGAGCAGACATGAAAAAACGGCCGCCGGATCATGTCCGTGGCCGCTCTCCCAGTTCTGTTAGCTTGCCAAAAGATGTACATCAGAGCGTACGCAATGTCAAGAAAAACAGTGTTTACAATGACTTACCGATCCGTACGCTCTATCCCCAATTAGGTGCAACGGGGTGGACTAAATTATTGAAAACAGGACATTTCCAACAAAGGCTATCACCGCAACATTGCCTCAGTCTCCGCTTGCAGTTCCGTTGATGGCCGCTGCGCGCTCTGCCTCGATCTCGCGCCAGCGCGCAACATTTGCGTTGTGCTCGTCCAGCGTTTCGGCAAAGGCATGACCGCCAGTGCCGTCAGCCACAAAGAAGATATACGGCGTCTCTTCGGGCTTGGCTGCGGCTTCCAGACTTGCACGGCCTGGGTTGGCGATGGGCGTGGGCGGCAGCGCGGGGATCACATAGGTGTTCCACGGGGTCTCACGGCGCAATTCTGAGCGGCGCAGACCGCGGCCCAACACGCCCTCCCCCTTGGTGATGCCGTAGATAACCGTGGGGTCCGTCTGCAATCGCATTCCTTGATTCAGACGGTTGACGAAGACGCTGGCCACCTGCCCGCGTTCTGCAGCGACGCCTGTCTCCTTCTCGACGATGGAAGCAAGGATCAGCAACTCCTCAGGGCTCTCGATGGGCAAGTCGGGGTCACGTGCTTCCCATGCAGCAGCGACCAGCGCTTCTTGCTTGGCTTGCATCTGGGCCAGCAACGTGGCGCGGTCATCACCCTGACGCACTTCGTAGCTGTCTGGTGCCAAGGCCCCTTCTGGCGGCACCTCTGGTACGGCCCCTTCCAACACGTCGATCCGCTTGAGCGCATCTGTAACCTGCCAGCTTGTCACACCTTCAGCCATGGCAACGCGGAACCTTGTGTCGCTTTGCGCCTTCATCTGCGCATAAAGCTCGGGCACGTCGTCTTCGGCGGGATTGAACTGCACCCGCTCGACAAAACGGCCGTTCGCCGGGTCCAGTTCACGCACCTGTATCGACACACGGTTCACCCCGATGCGGTAGACCACCTCGGTCCCGCAGGTGCTTGCCCCGCCCTTGGTGACAGTCTCGACAATCTGCTCCATGGAGGTTGCAGGTTCGATCAGAAAACTGCCTGCCTTCAACTGGTTGGTCTTGTCGGCGTAATCCGCACCGATGCGGAAAATGGCGGCAGAACGGACCGCATCCTGATCTGCCAGATCCTGACTGACGCGCCGCATGTTGGAGCCACTTTTGACCTGCAAACAGATCGCCTGTTCCAGCGGCCCTTCGGCCGAGTATTCGGACTTACCCCACAAAATGACGCCGCCAACCAGGAACAGACCGACCATCAAAAGGGAGAACGCGTTAGACGCGATATGACGCCACATCAGTCAACTTTCCCGAACAGAACGCTGGCATTCGTCCCGCCAAACCCAAAGGAGTTGGACAAGGCAACCTTGATCTGGCGCTCCACCTTTTTGTTGGGGGCCAGATCAATCGCGGTCTCGACGGCGGGATTATCAAGATTGATTGTGGGCGGCGCAACCTGATCGCGGATGGCAAGGATGCTAAAGATACCCTCGATCGCGCCAGCGGCCCCCAAAAGGTGCCCTGTGGCCGATTTGGTGGAGGACATGGTGACCTTGCCGGCATCCGGCCCCATCATCCGCTCGACCGCCCCCAATTCGATGGTGTCGGCCATGGTGGACGTGCCATGCGCGTTGATATAGTCGATGTCCTTGGGCTCCAAACCTGCGCCTTTCAAGGCTGCCCGCATGGACCGCTCCCCGCCTTCGCCATCCTCGGAGGGGGCCGTGATGTGGTATGCGTCGCCGGACAGGCCGTAGCCCAGTATTTCGGCATAAATCTTGGCACCGCGCGCCTTGGCATGCTCGTATTCTTCCAGCACGACAATCCCCGCGCCCTCCCCCATGACAAAGCCGTCACGGTCCGCATCATATGGACGGCTTGCAGCCTTGGGGTCATCTGCCCGCTTGGTGGACAGCGCCTTGCAGGCATTAAAGCCCGCGATCCCGATCTCGCAGATGGCGGCTTCTGCACCGCCTGCGACCATCACATCCGCATCCCCATGCTGGATCAACCGGCTGGCGTCGCCGATGGCATGTGCCCCTGTGGAACATGCGGTCACAACCGAATGGTTAGGTCCCTTAAAGCCGTACCGGATCGACACCTGACCAGAAATCAGATTGATCAGCGCGCCGGGCACAAAGAACGGGCTGACGCGGCGCGGGCCCTTCTCGTTCATCATGATGGCCGTATTGGCGATGGAGTTAAGACCGCCGATGCCCGACCCGATCAAGACACCTGTACGCTCAAGGCTCTCTTTGTCCGTTGGGGTCCAGCCTGCGTCCTCGACCGCTTGCTGAGCAGCGGCAAGCCCGAACAGAATGAACGTATCGACTTTGCGCTGCTCTTTAGGCTCCATGTAGGTGTCGGCATTGAAGGTGCCGTCGCTGCCATCGCCCAAAGGAACTTCGCAAGCGTACTTGGTTGTAACCCGCTCGGGATCGAAAGTGGTGATCGTTCCGGCACCGGATTGGCCGTCCAGAATACGGCTCCAGCTGGCCTCTACCCCGTCCGCCAGTGGTGTAACCAAACCCAGCCCTGTGACAACTACTCTGCGCATAATGAAGCCCCATTCATTCTGATTGCCTGCGCTATACCTTGGCGAGGGCCCTGTGTTCAAGAGCGCGCTGCACGGAGTGCTCCCCTAAACCGGCGGGCCTTTGCGCGTCATCAAACGTACGATGTCGCCTTCGATCAGGACTTCGCGCAAGGTCTGATAGCCCAGCGCCTCGGCCACCCGCAGTGAACCGGCGTTATCGGGCGTGATCATGCACACGGTGCGCCCTGCTATGACACGGTCGAACCAGTCATGCGCGGCCCGCGCGGCTTCAAGCCCGACACCGGTGCCTTGAGCGGCGGGGGCCAAAACCCATCCGGCCTCTGGGTAGGGGTCGAAATCCTCTCCCAACCCTCTGGCACCAAAGAAGAAACCGGTTTGCCCGGCCATATCCGTGTCGCCGTGCACCTGAATGGCCCACTGACCAAAGCCGACAATCTGCCAATGCCCGGCATTGCGCAGAAACGCATCCCATGACCGCGCCTTGGGCCAAGGCTTGCCGGAAATATGCGTGACAACCTCGGGCGTGGCCCAAATTTGGGCAAAGCGCTCAAAATCCTCGGTGCGCATGGCGCGCAAGGACAAACGGGGCGTGTTGATGGTGGGAATGGTGCGCGACACGGGAGGAATTGCTTTCTGGCACGAAGGGACTTGAGCACCCACTCTGGCGCGGCCCTGCTCCCTTGCGCAAGCCGCTATTGTTGCGGCCAAAACGAAAGCGGCGCCATTCCGCTTTGGAAAGGCGCCGCTTGGGAATTTTATTGCCTATTCGCTCCGCGCATCAGTTCTGCGGGACGCGAAAAGCGTATCTTAGGAAGCTTCTTTGATGAACTTGCAGGCGTCGCCGAACGTCTGGATGTTCTCTGCCGCATCATCGGGGATCTCGATGCCGAACTCTTCTTCGAACGCCATCACCAGCTCAACGGTGTCAAGGCTGTCAGCGCCCAGATCGTCGATGAAGGAGGCGTTCTCGGCCACTTTGTCTTCTTCAACACCAAGGTGTTCCACAACGATTTTCTTTACGCGGTCTGCGACGTCGCTCATAGCATTTCCTCATGTACTTTGGGCGTTTTGACGGCCCATATTGTGCCCCGTATCGGGGCGTCTGATGCCCCTATTCGCACAAGGAGCGGGGCGCAATCAAGTGCCCAATGGTTCGAATCTGCGCCCCCTTTAGCATAAGACGCATGTCGCGCAAACGAATATGCGCGGCTGCTTACAACATGGCCATACCGCCATTCACATGCAAGGTTGTGCCGGTCAGATAGGCGGCTTCTTCGCTCGCCAGATAGATCACGGCCCCTGCAATCTCTGCGGGTGTGCCCATGCGGCCAGCGGGAATTTGCCCCATGATACCAGACTTTTGGTCGTCCGTGAGCTTGGCTGTCATGGCGGTCTCGATGAACCCAGGAGCGACGGCATTGACCGTGATCCCGCGGCTGGCAACCTCGTAGGCCAGGCTCTTGGACATGCCGACCATACCGGCTTTTGACGCGGCATAATTGGCCTGGCCCGGGTTCCCGGTGGCCCCGACCACGCTCGAGATATTGATGATACGCCCCCAGCGCGCCTTCATCATGCCGCGCATGACGCCCTTGCACAGTTTGAACGTGGCGGTGAGGTTGACATCGATCACGGACTGCCATTCCTCGTCTGACATCCGCATGAACAGGTTGTCGCGGGTGATGCCAGCGTTGTTGACCAGAATATCGACGGTGCCCATGGCCTCTGCGGCCTGCTTGGGCAATGCCTCCACTGCGGCCATATCGCTCAGGTTGCAGGGCAACACATGGGCGCGCTCCCCAAGCTCCGCCTGAAGCTTTTCCAAAGGCTCCGTGCGGGTGCCAGACAGACCGACTGTCGCGCCGCGCGCATGAAGCTGTCGCGCGATATCAGCACCGATGCCACCGGACGCACCTGTCACCAATGCGTTTTTCCCTTTCAGATCAAACATATGTCTTCCTTTATTCATCTTGAATTTCGAGGCCCCTCAAAGGGCGGGTGCCCGGTTGCCCAGCAAATACCGCATCACATCCGTCACATCAAAGACCAGCGAGACCGAGAGGCTCACGATGATGACCCAGATGATCCGCCGCGGCCAGACCGGCATGCCTTCTTTGCGCTGTTGCCCCAGCAAGAACCACACAAGGGGCCCCCAGAAGATGATATGCGGCAGACCGATCAGTTTGACATAGCCGTAGGTCTCAAACACCCATGTGACACCCATGCCCGCCGCAACGGACGCCAGCGCCGCGACGATCCCCGCCACCCGCGACTGAGGCCAGATCATCAGCATCAGCGGCAGCACAAGGCCTGCGACGCCCAGCCAATAGACCCAGGCAACGATCCACTGGGGCTGGGCTGAAAGGGCCTCCTGAAACGTCACTTCAGGATTCTTTCGCCGCCAGCACCTCGGCTGGCATGCCAATGGTGCGGCACGTCGCGTCGCGGTGGATACGGCGGATCATGCCGGACAACGCCTTGCCGGCGCCGATTTCCCAAAACTCGGTGACGCCCTGTGCGACCATCCATTCGACGGAAGTCCGCCAGCGTACCCGGCCCGTGACCTGTTCGACCAGTAACGACGGGATCCGGCTTGCCTCGCTGACGCCTTCGGCCAGGACGTTGGCAACGACGGGCACTTTGGGGGCATGGATATCGACGCCGTCCAGCGCGCGGGCCATTTCATCCGCGGCGGGTGCCATCAATGCACAGTGAAACGGCGCGGAGACAGGCAAGATCAACGCGCGCTTGGCCCCTGCTTGCTTGGCCAGATCGACGGCCCGCTCAACAGCGGCTTTGGTGCCGGAGACGACATTCTGTGCAGGGTCGTTTTCATTTGCGACCTGACAAACCTCGCCCTGTGCAGCGTCCTCGGCGACCTTGGCCGCCTGCTCGAAGCTGAGCCCCAGCAACGCGGCCATGGCCCCTTCCCCGACAGGCACAGCCGCTTGCATCGCCTGGCCCCGCACGCGCAGCAACTTGGCTGCATCTGTGATACTCAATGAACCAGCAGCACATAGGGCTGCGTATTCTCCCAGCGAATGCCCCGCCACGAATGCAGCGCGGTCGATGCCAACCCCTTCTGCCTCAAGCGCGCGGAACGCTGCCATGGATGTGGCCATCAGTGCGGGCTGCGCATTCTCGGTCAGGGTCAATGTCTCGATATCGCCGTCCCAGATGATCTGGCTGAGATTTTGCCCAAGAGCGGCATCCACTTCCTCAAAGACAGCTTTTGCCGCCGGATAGGTCTCGGCCAATTCGCGGCCCATGCCGATGGTCTGGGCGCCCTGCCCGGGAAAAACGAATGCGATGCTCATGGTTGGCCCCCTGTGTTCTGCGTTACTCGCAGATGTAGCTTGCGCGGCTTGGGCAAACAAGTCTGCACGCACCATGTGCACATCTACAGTATTGCCTGCCCCTCGTGGCAGGTTAGGTTGATGCGAATATATACGCTTGAAAGAACCAACATGGCCCTGACCAACACCAGACAACGCTACGGCGGTGTGACAAAGACCTTTCACTGGCTGACAGCCTTGCTGATCGTGACGCTGATTCCCTTGGGCTGGTATGCAAACCAGCTGCCCTATGACACCGCAGAGCAGCTTTCGCAGAAAGCCTGGCTTTTTTCGCTTCATAAAACGCTTGGCGTGACGGCATTCTTTGTGGCCTTGGGGCGTATCCTTTGGGCGTTAAGCCAACCAAAACCCGGGTTGCTGAACGCAGACCACAAGGCAGAGAGCTTTCTGGCCGAAACTGTGCACTGGCTGCTCTATGGCGCCTTGGTGATTGTCCCGCTATCGGGATGGATCGGTCATGCCGCCGCCGCGGGTTTTGCTCCTATCTGGTGGCCCTTTGGTCAGGGATTGCCTTTGGTGCCAAAAGACACGGGCGTCGAACATTTCTTTTCTGCCGTGCACTGGGTCGCCACCAAAGTGCTGGTTGCTGCCCTCTTGCTACACGTGGCTGGTGCCCTGAAACACGCGTTGATCGACAAAGACGCAACACTGGCGCGCATGCTGCCGGGCGAAGCGGCGGTGGGGCCCCTGCCTGAGCAAAACCACAGCCGTGCGCCGCTTGTTGCTGGCCTTGCCCTTTGGGCGATTGCTTTGGTTGGTGCCGCTTTCCTGAACAGTTCCGAGAAACCCACCGCACCCGAAACCGCGGCACTTGATGCGGTATCCTCGGAATGGGCCGTCGACGAGGGCAAGATCACCCTGACGGTCATCCAGTTCGGGAACGAAGTCGCGGGCAGTTTTGCAGACTGGACAGCAGACATCACCTTTGACGAAACCATTCACATTGGGAAAATTGGCGAAGTGTCAACCACGATCTCCATTCCTTCGCTGGAACTGGGGTCTGTGACGCAACAGGCTTTGGGCGCTGACTTCTTTGATGCGACCACGCATCCGACCGCGATCTTCACAGCGGATTTGGGGCATGCAAGTGACGGATATCAGGCCGTGGGCACGCTGCAGATAAAAGAGAACGCGGTTCCCGTGACTTTGCCATTCAGCCTGAAGGTGCGTGGCAATACGGCCAGCATGCGCGGCGATCTGGTCTTGGACAGGCGCGACTTTGGCATCGGGGACAACATGCCAAAGGACACTGATCTGGGCTTTGAAGTGCG
>CALAIJ010000261.1 GCA_937923365.1 uncultured Sulfitobacter sp. | reverse complement strand
TTCCCGATGAGCCAACCTGCGCGCAAGATCGCAGGCGCGCTGGCGTCAGGGTGTTCGATCATCCTCAAGGCGGCAGAGGAGACACCCGCGGGCGCCATTCACATCGCAAAGGCGTTTCAGGACGCGGGGCTTCCGGCGGGTGTGCTGAACCTTGTGTTTGGCAATCCTGCCGAAATTTCGGGCCATCTGATCCCGCAAGACCCTGTGCGGCTGGTGGCCTTTACGGGCTCCACCAATGTCGGGCGGCACCTGACCACGCTTGCGTCCGAGCACATGACGCCTGTGTTGATGGAGTTGGGCGGCCACGCCCCTGTCATCGTTTGCGAGGATACAGATGCGAAAGTGGCGGGCGTCAACTCTGCCGTGCGCAAGATGCGCAATGCGGGGCAGGTCTGCACATCGCCCACTCGGTTCTTTGCCCATGAGGATATCTTTGACGCCTATACGGATGCCTTTGTCACCCGCGCCAAAGCCACCGTTGTGGGCAACGGGATGGCGCAGGGGATCGAGATGGGACCCTTGGCCAATGATCGCCGTGTGCCTGCGCTGATGGAACTGGTCGAGGACGCCCGCGCCAAAGGGGCCATCGTTGCAACAGGCGGCGCGCGCCATGGCAATACCGGCTACTTTTTTGAACCCACGGTGCTGTTGAACGTGCCCGATGATGCGCGGATCATGCAGGAAGAGCCCTTTGGACCCGTCGCGGTCGTCAACCCCGTGACCTCGCTGGATCACGCCATCGCACAGGCCAATTCGGTGCCTTACGGGTTGGCGGGATACGCCTTTACCAACCGGGCGGATTACATCGACCGTCTGGTGGACGAGGTCGAAGTGGGCAATTTGTCCATCAACACGTTGGAGGCCTCAATGCCCGAAACCCCCTTTGGCGGGGTGAAATCCAGCGGATACGGGCGCGAAGGCGGATCGGAAGGGTTGGATAACTACATGACCATCAAGAACGTCTGGCATTCTGCGCAGATCATCTAAGATTTTTTATCTGTGGGAATTTTTGTTGAACATCAGGAATAATTTGCGCAAGCTGTTTGTATGATTCTTGCGCCCGCTTCAAACGGGCCCGAAAAGGACGCTTCGGCATGAAAGACGCCGTGACATCGCACAAGGATATCGACGGGAAAGCCGTCGCTGCGCGTATTCTCTCTGAGTGCGAAGCCTATTGCGCCGCGCATGGAAATGTCGGGCGTCTGGTGTGCATTTCCATCGGGGAAAATCCGGCCGTTGCTGTCTATGTGCGCAATCAGGCACGTGCTGCGGCACGGGCAGGTCTGCGTTTTGACGCGCAGGAGTGGCCGGCCGAGACCACACAGGCCGAGGCCAAAGCACGTATCCAGCAGATGAACGATGATGCAGACGTGCTGGGTATTTTCCTGCAACGTCCCTTGCCTGCACATATCAACGTCCGTTCTCTGCAATCGGCGGTCCATCCGTTGAAAGACGTCGAAGGCATGAACCCAGCCTCCATTGGCAATATCGTCTATTCCGACGTGGCGCTGGCCCCGTGTACGGCGGCGGCCAGTGTCGCCCTGCTAAAGGAAACGGGATTGTCGCTGGAAGGGCTTGAGGTTGTGATGATCGGCCACTCGGAGATCGTAGGCAAACCTGCTGCGATGATGCTGATGGCCGAAGGCGCGACTGTGACGGTGTGCCACCATATGACTCGCTCTGTGGCCATGCATGCGCGTGCGGCGGATGCCGTTGTTGTTGCGGTTGGCATCCCGCATTTTCTGGGGCCGGACATGATCAAACCCGGTGCTGCGGTCATCGACATCGGCATCAACCAGATCGAAGGGCCGGATGGCACGCCCAAACTGGTGGGCGATGTGGACACGGACGCAGTGCGCGACATCGCGGGCTGGGTCACACCGGTGCCGGGTGGCGTCGGCCCCGTCACAGTGGCTATTCTGATGCGCAATGCCACCGTGGCACATCAGCGCCAGATCGACGCGGGATGGATGGAGTAAACCATGGCCAGATTTGAAACCAACTTTTGCAAAACCGCTGCCACCAAGGCACAGGCAAAGCCTTACGGGTTCGAGATTTTCGTGGCGCAGGGGTTCTCGGGCTTTGAAGTCTCGGCGATCACGCACACCCTGACGCTGGCCAACGAGATTGCGCACCGCGACCTTTTTGCCTGGCGCATCGTCTCTGACAAACCGGGGTTGGTGACGGGCGCTGGCGGCATGTTGATGCGCGCCGAGCCTGCAATCGAAGATTACGGCTTTTCCAATGCAATGATTGTTGTCGGCGGCGCGGGCGTGGTGTCAGCCTCATGGCTTGTGCGTGCGCGGCAGATGCAACGGCAGGGGCGTGTGGTGGCGCTGTTGTCCGATGCAGCAGCAGCCTACATCCGCGCCACCCGTGCGCCCTCCGGGCAAGTGACGTGCCACTGGCATGACGCGGCCCTGCTGCAAGAGGCAGGGTACCATCCCGACCTGACAGACCGGTTGTCGGAAAAGTCCGATGGGATCATCACAGCGGCAGGGGCGGGTGCCACAGCAGAGCTGGTGATTGGACTTATTGCCGAACACCTCGACACCCGCCAGGTGGCAGAACTGGGCAACCGTCTGCTGCTGCCCGCCATCCGCAAAAGCGACGCGCCGCAGCCCCGTGACATTTCGGGCAACGCCAGCTTGTTCGAGGATTCAGTCGCGCGGATCATCAGCCTGATGGAAGAGACCGTCGCAGAGCCGCTGTGCATGCCCAGCCTGACCGAGCAGGTGGGGCTTTCCACCCGCCATGTGGAGCGTCTGTTCCGCGATGTGTTTCAGGAATCCCCTGCGCGGTTCTACAAGCAACTGCGCACCCGCAAGGCGTGGAGCATGATCGAAGAGACCATGATCCCGCTTGCCGATATTGCTGCCGCCACTGGCTTCAAAACCGCGGGCACGATGGCCAAGGCCGTGCAATCCACCTATGGTGAGACGCCCACAAAGCTGCGCGCACGCAAAAACCGCAGCCTGTTGAAATTCGCCTGATGTCGCAGGAGACCGCCCATGCTTGACGACGCCTTTCCGCTAGTGCGCCCGGGCCCGCCGAAACCCAGCGTAATCATGCAGCCGCAGGTCTTCAGCCTGCCGCCGGGCACGGAACGCTACGTGGTCGAAGGCTGCGGTGCTGCCCTCGTCCGGGTGGAGCCGGGCGATACCCTGCGGATTGAAAACACCGAAGGCGGGCAGCCTTGCGAGGTGCTTTGCGCAGGCCCTGATGGCAAGGCCGATGGCGGTCTTTTGGGTGTGGCTGCTCAAGGCCCTGCGCGCGGGCTGATGGCTTTGCTCAGCGGATCGGACCACTCCCTGCGCGGCCTGCGCATGGGGGTCGAGGCGCGCGGCATCGATCTGGCCACAAGCGCCGCGCTGAACCTTTTCGACAGCACAACGCCTGCGGGCACGGAAGAGAGCTTTACCGCCACCCGCGAAGGCGTGGTGATCGTGGCCGCGCCCCATCCCAACCCCAACGGGGCAATGGACGCAGAGGCGCAGGATACCGCCTCGCCCCTGACTTTCTGGATCAAACGCGCGGTCATCAAACAAGTCGCGCGGTTTGAGCTGCCCGACCCGCTGGCCGATCCTATCGCGGATATCCGGATTCATTCAGCGACCGCACAGGCCTATTTCGTCAAAGCGGGCGACTACATCCAGATCCAGGACGTGGACGGGCGCCAATGCACGGATTTCGAGTGTTTCAGCGCCCGCAAGCTGGACAAGGGCATCGAACACGCGCTGGACGTGACCACCACCCGCACGCTGATGGGCCATGCCTATCCAATGCCGGGGCTGCACGCGAAATACTACGATCAGGAAATGCTGCCGTTGGTTGAGGTGGTGCAGGACACCTGCGGGCGGCATGACGCCTTTGCGTTGGCCTGTTCGGCGAAATACTACGACGACATCGGCTATCCGGGCCACGCCAACTGCTCGGATAACTTCAACACGGCGCTGCAAGACTTCAACGTCACAGGCCGTCCCGGCTGGATGGCGATCAAC
>CALAIJ010000260.1 GCA_937923365.1 uncultured Sulfitobacter sp. | reverse complement strand
TGAACACCGTCTTCCCGCACCCCACGCTTTCTGAGATGATGCACGAGGCCGTGCTGGACGCCTATGGCCGTGTCATTCACATGTGAGCCTTGATCCAAAAGCCGCGCTTGCGCGTGATTTTTTTGATGGGTGCCTGGGGTGGCGCTGAGCCCTGAACGCAGATCACTGTGCTGGGTTTCAGCGGAAGCGCCCTGATGCTGAGAAGGTGTTTAAGGCGCGGTACGTCTTAAACGACCTCTTGCAAGGATGCGTCGATTCGTGACCGCCCCAATGACAAGCCGCGCCAAGGCGCGGTCGCGGCCGCGATCCTTGACCCGGCCTCGAATCGGAGTGGACCACACTTCATGGTGGTGCCATAAGATGGCATGGTCAGTATCAATCGCGTTGTCATGCAGCCCGCCAGCAGGCGGATCATCAAAGCTCTGGGTCCCCGCGCGCTGGACGCCGCGGAGGTGTCCGGCAAATTTGGCGAGATGTTCACCTTCAAGAGCTACACGTCGTTCTGGTGGCCCGATTACGACGTTTGTGCGGGGCCTTACCTCGATGACGCAGGCCGCGTGCGGGACTTTGATCTGATTATGGCCAATCAGGTGTGGGAGCATCTGGACAGGCCCTATGCCGCCACCCGTAACGTCTATGAAATGCTGCGCCCCGGCGGGTATTTCTGGATCGCGGTGCCGTTCTTTATCCCTTTTCACGCCGCCCCGCAGGACAATTCACGCTGGTCCGCGCGGGGGCTCAAGAACCTTCTGGTCGAAGGCGGCTTTGCCGAGGAAGCCATCCATGCAGAGCAATGGGGCAACCGCCACGTCGCGCTGCGCAATATGGAAGAAGAATGGCCACCCAAGTATGACGCCGAAAAAGATGACATCAAGAATGACCCGATGATGCCGATCTGTTCGTGGGCGCTGGCCCAGAAGGTCTGAATGAAAACGCCCTACGGCCTGATTTTCGCCCTGTGGGGCGCGGGGCTGGGGGCGGCGGCGCAATACGGCAAGGTCAGCGTGATCTTCGATCTGTTGCCGAAGATCTATCCGGACGCGGGCGCGGCACTGGGGTTTATCGTTTCACTGGTTGGCTTTGTGGGCATTCTGCTGGGCGTGGTTGCGGGCCTGATGGTGGCGCGCATCCGCTACCGCCGCGCTATGCTGGCGGCCCTTTGGCTGGGCGCGGGCGTCTCGGCGCTGCAAGCCTTGCTGCCGCCTTTGCCGTGGATGCTGGCCCTGCGCGGGATCGAAGGCATCTCGCATCTGGGGCTGGTTGTGGCGGCCCCCACCTTGATTGCCCAACTCAGCGCGCCTGCGGATCGCGGGTTTACCCTGACCCTGTGGGGCAGCTTTTTCGGCGTGGCCTTTGCGATTCTGACATGGTTCGGGCGGCCCTTGGCAACCGGCGTGGGCATTCCGGCGCTGTTTGCGGCCCATGCGGCCTATATGGCGTTCTTTGCGCTCTATCTTTCAGCGCGGCTGCGCCGTTTGCCGCCAGAGGGGGAGATGCCTGCGGTCTCGTGGCGGCAAATCCTGCGCGATCACGGTACGATCTACCGCTCGCCACGCATCTCGGCTGCTGCCGCGGGGTGGCTGTTCTATACCTTCAGTTTTGTGTCGATCCTGACGGTGCTGCCGCCCTATCTGCCGGTCCAGATGCGCGGGCTGGTGATGGGGGCCATGCCGCTGACAAGCATCGCGGTGTCGATGACGCTTGGCGTGGCGTTACTGCGCCGGATGCCTGCCGTCCGCGTGGTGGAGCTGGGCTTTGCCGGATCGTTCGTTTGCGTGCTGTGGCTGTGGATCGTGCCGGGGACCCCTGTGGCCTGCCTGATGCTGGCGGGGGCCATGGGGCTGATCCAGGGGGCAAGCTTTGCGGTGGTGCCGCAGCTGAATGACACCGCCTCGGATCAGGCCAAGGCGAACGGGGCGCTGGCGCAGATGGGCAATCTGGGCAACACGCTGGGCACGCCTGTGATGGCGGCCGCTTTGACGGGTGTGGGCTATGTGGCCTTGCCGCTGTTGGCGGGGATCGCGTTTCTGGCGGGGTTGGCGGTGCATCTGTGGCTGGGCGTCCTGCGCAGCCGCTGAATTCGGAGTGTTCCACCTTCGTTCTCATTTTTTCATTGGCGTTTGGCCGCCAGCAGCCTATGTGTGAGTGGTTAACGGGGGCGTGTCATGGCTGAGCTGAAAAATATCGAAGTGCGCGGTGCGCGCGAACATAATCTCAAGAGCATCGATGTGGATATTCCACGCGATCAACTTGTTGTAATCACAGGGCTTTCCGGTTCGGGCAAGTCGAGCCTCGCATTCGATACGATCTATGCCGAGGGCCAGCGCCGCTATGTGGAAAGCCTGAGCGCCTATGCGCGGCAGTTCCTTGATATGATGCAAAAGCCGGATGTGGATCACATTTCAGGCCTGTCGCCCGCGATTTCCATCGAACAAAAGACCACGTCCAAAAATCCGCGTTCCACCGTGGGTACGGTGACGGAAATCTACGACTACATGCGTTTGCTGTTCGCCCGCGTGGGCACGCCGTATTCGCCTGCAACCGGCAAGCCGATCGAGGCGCAGCAGGTGCAGGATATGGTGGACCGGATCATGCAGATGGAGGAGGGCACGCGCGCCTACCTTCTAGCGCCGATCATTCGCGACCGAAAAGGCGAATACCGCAAGGAATTCATCGAGTTACGCAAAACAGGCTTCCAGCGTGTCAAGGTCAACGGGGAGTTCTACGAGCTGGACGAGCCGCCCACGCTGGACAAGAAATTCCGCCATGATATCGACGTGGTTGTGGACCGGATCGTGGTGCGCGAAGGGCTTGAGACACGGTTGGCCGACAGCCTGCGCACCGCGCTTGATCTGGCCGATGGCATCGCGATTCTCGAGACGGCACCGTCCGAGGGCGAACCGGAGCGGCATACGTTCTCGGAAAAGTTTGCCTGC
>CALAIJ010000259.1 GCA_937923365.1 uncultured Sulfitobacter sp. | reverse complement strand
ACGTTGATGGTCGGGTCCATGTACCCAAAGGAGGTGGTAAAGATCAGGTCCGCGCCGTCCAGCGCCATCTGCGTCATCACACGCTCACTGTCGGGGCCCTCGGCCACGTTTTCAACGAACACGGTTTCAACCTTGTCGCCGAACTCTTCTTCGACGGCCAGACGGCCTTCGTTGTGCTCGTATGTCCAGCCGCCATCGCCCACGGGGCCGACATAGACAAAGCCGACTTTGGTTTTTGCATGACCGTCCGCAAAGGCAGAAGTGGCCAGACCCAGCGCCAATGCGGCACCTGTCAGAAGTTTGGTTAGTTTCATGAGATTTCCCCGTTGGTGTGCCCCGTTCAAGGGCGTTTGGCCTCTAGCCAGAGGCGTGGAAAGTGCGGCCAAGGCTGGCCGGTGCAGCAGATTTATCGCGGCTCAGAATCACAAGCACGATGATGGTGATAACGTAAGGCGACATTGCCAAATACTCCACCGGAATGGCAACGCCTGCACCCTGAAGATTAAGCTGCAATTGCGTGATGCCGCCAAATAAATAGGCACCCAGCAGCAGACGCCATGGTTTCCAGCTGGCAAATACTACCAGAGCGAGAGCAATCCAGCCCACGCCTGCTGTCATTCCTTCGGTCCATTGCGGCACCCGAATGAGGCTGATGTAGGCGCCCCCCACGCCCGCGCAGGCCCCGCCAAACATGATCGCCGCCGTGCGGATGCGTTTCACCTTGTAGCCAAGGGCATGCGCGGCATCATGGGATTCCCCCACGGCGCGCAGCACCAGCCCCGCGCGGGTGAATTTGAGCACCGCCCAAGTGGCGGCCACCAGAATGATCCCCAGATAAAGGATGATGTCATGGGTGAACAGAATGGGCCCGATCACCGGAATATCCGCCAGCGGGCCAAAGTCGATGTCCCCCATGCGCGGCGGTTTGATGCCCACGTAAGACTGCCCCAAAAGCGCCGACAGCCCCAGCCCGAACAGGGTCAGCGCAAGTCCCGAGGCCACTTGGTTCGCCAGTGTGATCTGCGTCAGGAACGCAAACAGCAGGCTCAGCAATGCGCCGCCCAGTGCGGCCGCGCCAAAGCCCAGCATCGGTGATCCCGTCTCCACCGCCGTGGCAAAGCCACAGACGGCACCGGTGATCATCATGCCTTCGACGCCAAGGTTCAGCGTGCCCGATTTCTCGACCACCAGTTCGCCAAGGGCCGCAAAGATCAACGGTGTCGCGGCCACAAGGAAGCCTGCGATGAACAGGACGGGATTGATTGCGGACAGGTCCATCAGAGGCCTCCGTGCAGAACAAGGTGGGTGATGCCCATGGTTGCCAAGGCCGCCAGCAGCATCGTTGCCAAATGCCGCTTTGACGGGCGGTGCATGCGTTTCAACCTTGCATGCAGACGCGGCGCAAAACGTGCGGCCCAAAGGGCGCTGCCTGCCAGCGCAAGGGCAACACCTGCGTGCGCCGCGACAAAGATCACAAGCGCCGCTGCACTTTTTGTCTGCGTACCTGTCAGGGCGCCGTGCAGCATCCAGATCATCATCAGACCCATCGCGACGCCCATGCCCGGGGCCATCCATCGGTGCAGGATCATCATGGTTTCTCCTTGCCGGTGGCGTGGCCTGCGCCAAAGATGTTGGGCCACAAGCGCCTTGCGGCCAGCCAGATAACAAAGTTCATCACAATGCCGAAGGCGACCAGTTTCAACACTGCCCAAAGGCCAAGCCCGCCGCCTGCAAAGAAGACGGCGCCGAACCCCAAGAGGATTCCGATCACCACCAGTGGCTTGAGGAAAGACAGGAACCCGTCGAGGAACGCGATCATGCTACCTCTCCCGTGCCGAAGCGCAGGCGGTAGTTGGTCAGCACGTCCAGCGCCAGCAGGAAGAACAACAGCATCCCCTGGAACACCTGAATAGCCGCCGCTGGCAGACCCAGATTGGATTGCGCGATATCGCCGCCGATGTAGGTCAGCGCCATCAGCAATCCCGCCAGCAGAATGCCGATGGGATGCAAGCGGCCCAGAAACGCCACGATGATCGCCGTAAACCCGTAGCCCACGTTGAAATCGATCGTCACCTGACCTGCGGGTCCCGACACTTCGAACATGCCCGCAAGCCCCGCCAGCATGCCCGATACGCCCAGACAGAACAGCACCAGCCGCGCGGGGTTCACGCCCGAGAACTTGGCGGCACGAGGTGCCTCGCCCGTCACGCGGATGGCAAAGCCAAGGCGGTGCTTGGACAGCAGGACGTAGGCAAAGATCACGGCAATCATCGCCGCCACCACACCCCAGTGCATGCCGGAGCCTGCGATCAGATCTGCGTTAAAGGCGCTCTCGTATTGCTGCAGATTGCGCGACCCGGGAAAGCCGAAGCCTTCGGGGTTCTTCATCAGGCCCAGCGACATGGAGGCCAGAAACTGCTCTGCCACATAGACCAGCATCAGGGACACGAGGATTTCATTGGTGCCAAAGCGCACTTTTAAAATGGCGGGGATCATCGCCCAGATCCAGCCACCAAACGCGCCGGCCAGCACCATCAACGGAAAGATGTACCAGCCTTCCAGCGGGTAGAACGCCAGTCCCACACCTGCGCCAAACAGCGCGCCCATGATGTATTGCCCTTCGGCACCGATGTTCCAGATGCCCGCTTTGAACCCCATGGACAGACCTATGGCGATCAGCACCAAAGGCGCGCCTTTGATCAGCAACTGGGGGCGATAATAGAACGCAAACTCGCCAAACAGCGGGTCCCAGAAGATCGTGCGGATCGCGACCAGCGGGTCCTTGCCAAGAACAGCAAAGAGCAGCCCGCCAAAGATCATGGTGGCCACCACGGCCAGAACCGGCGTCGCCAGCGAAAAAATCCGGCTGGGCTGTGGCCGCTTTTCAAGCCGGATCATCGCGTGTCGTCCTTCTTCATTCTGCCCATGAGTTCCCTCTGCGCACTCTTACCGCCGCGCGTTTTCTTTGAAAGAAAACGGCCCGGAATTTTTGAAAAATTCCGCTTCTCCTCAGACATGGGCGACCTCCATCCCGTGGGCACCGCCCATCATCAGGCCGATCTCTTCGACGGTCAGCCCGGCGGCGGGGCGCGGCTCTGACAGGCGGCCTTCGTTGAGTGCTGCAAAGCGGTCAGAGATTTCCATCAACTCGTCGAGGTCCTGCGAAATGACAATCAGCGCAGTGCCCCCTTCGGCCAGATCCAGCAGCGCTTGCCGGATGGCTGCCGCGGCAGAAGCATCAACCCCCCAAGTGGGCTGGTTCACCACCAGAAGATCGGGGCGTTGCAAAACCTCGCGGCCAATGACAAACTTTTGCAGGTTGCCGCCGGACAAGGACCGCGCCGCGTTTGCAGGACCGGGGGTGCGCACATCGAAACGCTCGACAATGGCCTCGGCAAATCCACGCGCGCGGCTCCAGTTGATGAAGCCGCCGGTATCGAGTTTTTCGCGCACCGCACCGGTGAGCAGGGCGTTCTCGGTCAGAGACATATCAGGGGCGGCTGCATGGCCCAGCCGCTCTTCGGGCGCGCTTAACATGCCGCGGGCACGGCGGGCTGTGGGCCCCAAAAGGCTTACGTCGTCGCCGCCAAAGTGGATCATGCCGCCCGCGGTCAGCATCTCGCCCGAGAGCGTCGCCAGCAGTTCGTCCTGCCCGTTGCCCGCCACGCCACCGATGCCAAGGATTTCGCCGGCACGGACCTCCACCGAGATGTCGCGCAGCGGCATGCCAAAAGCGCTTGGCGACCGCGCAGAAAGCCCGTTCAATGCCAAGACGACCTCACCGGGTTCCTTGCCTGCCCGCGTTGGCGTTTTCAGGGCGGAGCCGACCATCATTTCCGCCATATCGCGGGCAGAGGTGTCGCGCGGGATGCAGTGGCCGACAACCTTACCCAACCGCAGGATGGTGGCTGTGTCACACAAGGACCGGATTTCCTCTAACTTGTGCGAGATATAGAGGATCGCGGTACCCTCCGCGCTTAGCTTGCGCAGGGTTTTGAAAAGGATTTCAACCTCTTGTGGCGTCAGCACAGAGGTCGGCTCGTCCATAATCAGCAGCTTGGGTTCTTGCAGCAGACAGCGAATGATCTCGACCCGCTGGCGTTCGCCTGCTGACAGATCGCCCACGATGCGGTCAGGGGCCAGCGGCAGGCCGTAGGTCTCTGACACGGCCTTGATCCGGGCAGACAGCGCAGACATGCGCGGCGCGTTTTCCATGCCAAGGGCGATGTTTTCGGCGACACTCAGCGCGTCAAAAAGCGAGAAGTGCTGGAACACCATGCCCACGCCCGCACTGCGCGCCGCGCGCGGCTCTGGCGGGGCAAAGGGGGCGCCCTGCATTTCCATCAGGCCCGTGTCCGGCTTGACCAATCCGTAGATCATTTTCACCAGCGTTGACTTGCCCGCGCCGTTCTCGCCCAGCAAAGCGTGGACCTCTCCGGGGGCAATGGTCAGGGACACATCGTCATTGGCCACCACGCCCGGATAGGCCTTGGTCAGGCCCGACAAATGCAAGAGCGGTGTGTCAGTCATGCAGATTCCTTCCACGCATCTTGTGCCAGTATGGCGGCGATCGTGCCAGAGGCAATGCACGCCGGTTCCTTGCCCAGACTGCGGTCGCCGATGGGGCAGGTGATGGCCTCGGGCGACAGCGACAAAGCCGAGAGCCGTTTGGAAAAGCGGGCCCATTTGGTGCCAGAGCCGATCAAGCCGCAAGAGCCGAACCCGTGACGCAACAAGGCGGCGCAAAGGGCCAGATCAATGTCGTGGCTGTAGGTCACGATCAGATGCAGCGCGTCTTTGGGCGCGTAAGGGACGATGCGGGGCATGTCGCGGGTCGGAATGCGGGTCACGCCTTGCGGGATGGCACGGGGGAAACGCTCGGGCGCGGTGTCGACCCATGTGATGTCAAAGCCTTTGGTGGGATGGGCTTGCGCGACCAGCGCGCGGCCGACATGGCCTGCGCCCCAGATCCACAAATGGCGCTTCGGGCCGCTAACCGGGGGATGCGCTGCGATGAAGCCCGCGGCGTCGCCCGCAAGGCGCGGCGTGCGGCTGAAAAGAAGCGTGACCGCGCCGCCGCAGCACTGGCCCAGATTGGGGCCCAACGGGTAGTTGCGTGTCATCTCTGGCGCATCGCTTTTCAACATCTCGCGGGCGGTGGCGATGGCCGCGTATTCCAGCGCACCGCCGCCGATGGTGCCGCTGCTGTCAAAGGCCGTGACCTGCATCACCGTGCCCGCGTCACGAGGGGTGGAGCCGCGCGTGGCGGTGATCTCGACATAGATCACGCTCATGAGCGGGTCCTTTCAACAGCGTTCAGGATTTCCTCTGCGGTGGCCGGGGCTTGCAGATTGCCAAAGGCCGGACCGCAGGCCGCAACGGCGTCCCGCAGGGCCATGAAGGCAGAGATGCCCAGCATGAAGGGCGGCTCTCCCACCGCCTTGGAGCGATAGATCGTATCGGCAGGATTGGCGCCGTCCCAAAGGGCCACGTTGAACACATCCGGCCTGTCAGAGCAGGCGGGGATTTTGTAGGTCGACGGCGCGTGGGTCTTCAGCACGCCCGCATCGTCCCAGACCAGTTCTTCGGTCGTGAGCCAGCCCGCGCCCTGCACGTACCCGCCTTCGATTTGTCCAATGTCCAGCGCGGGGTTCAGCGAGGCGCCCGCGTCATGCAGGATATCGCAGCGCAGGATGCGGTTTTCGCCTGTCAGCGTGTCGATCACGACCTCGGTGCAGGCGGCCCCGTAGGCAAAGTAGAAAAACGGTCGGCCACGCCCTGCGATCCGGTCCCATTCGATGTCCGGCGTCTTGTAGAACCCTGTCGCGGACAGCGATACGCGCGCTTGATAGGCGGAGGCCGCAGCCTCGGCAAAGGTGAGGCTGTGATCGCCCACATGCACCATGCCGTCCGCAAAGGTGATGTCGCGGGTGTCGTGTTTTGTCGCGAGGTGCTCTTTGATCCGCGCGCGGATCTCATCGCAGGCATTGCGGACCGCCATACCGTTCAGGTCCGACCCGGAGGAGGCGGCGGTGGCCGATGTGTTGGGCACTTTGCCCGTGTCCGTCGCAGTGATCTTGATCGTCTCAAGCGGTACCCCGAAACGGGAGGCGGCAACCTGGGCGACCTTCTGGAACAGGCCCTGGCCCATCTCCGTTCCGCCGTGGTTCAACTGGATGGAGCCGTCCTGATAGACATGCACCAGGGCGCCCGCCTGATTGAGATGGGTCAGCGTGAAGGAAATGCCGAATTTGACGGGTGTCAGCGCGATGCCCCGCTTCAAAAGCGGGTTTGCCGCGTTCCATTTCGCGATGCCCGCACGGCGCTGGGCGTAATCACAGGACGTCTCAAGTTGATCTGTCAGCGCGCCAATGATGCAATCCGTTACAGGCTGGTGGTAAGGGGTTGTCTGACCCGCCGCGCCATCCGCGTAGTAGTTCGCGCGGCGCACCGTCAAAGGGTCCAGCCCAAGGTGCCGGGCTACATGATCCATCACCGCTTCGATCCCCAGCATGCCTTGGGGGCCGCCAAACCCGCGATAGGCAGTGGCCGAGCACATGTTCGTGCGCAAACGGTGCGAGGTGATGCGGATATTGTCCAGATGGTAGGCGTTATCGCTGTGCAGCATTGCACGGTCCGCCACAGGCAGGCTGAGGTCCATCGACCAGCCACAGCGGGTATAGTGGGTCACGTCCAATGCGGTCAGACGGCCGCTTGCTTTGAACCCCACGGCATAATCGATGCGGAAATCATGGCGCTTGCCGGTGATGATCATATCGTCATCGCGATCATAGCGCATCTTGCACGCACGCCCTGTCATGCTGGCGGCAATGGCGCAGGCCACAGCCAGCGCGTTGCCCTGGCTTTCCTTGCCGCCAAAGCCACCGCCCATGCGGCGGGTTTCTACCCGCACGGCATGCATCGGCTTGCCAAGCGCATGAGCCACTTTGTGCTGGATTTCGGTCGGGTGCTGGGTCGAGGAATGGACCACCATATCGCCGTTGTCCTGCGGCAGGGCGAGGGCGGCCTGTCCTTCAAGGTAGAAGTGTTCCTGACCGCCCATGGTGATGGATCCGGACAAGGTCTGGTCTGCCGTGCCCAGCCCCGTTTCAGCGTCGCCTTTCTGGAAGACGCGGGGGCCGTCCTCAAAACGGCTGTCTGCGGCGAGGGCGTCTTCGATAGTCAGGATCGGGGTGGCTTTTGCGATGTCGATGTCGGCCAGCCGTGCAGCATGGCGTGCGGCCAGATGCGAGGTCGCGATGACCAGAAACAGCGGTTGGCCTGCGAAGTGGATGTCGCCTGTGCACAAAAGCGGCTCGTCATGGTTCGAAGGGGAGGTGTCCGCGTCGTGGATCAGGTCTGGCGCGGTCAAGACCTTGACCACGCCCCGCGCGCTCTTCACCTTTTCAAGGTTCATCGCGGTCAGGGTACCTGCCGCCACGGGGCTGAGCCCAAAGGCAAGGTGCAGCGTACCCGCGGGGGTGGGAATGTCGTCCACATAGGCGGCAGCACCCGTCACATGCAAGGTGGCCGCGTCATGGGGCAGGGGTTTCGCGACACTCATGCGTGCACCGATTGCACGTCAGTCGCCGTGCCCTGAAGATCGTGGAAATAGCGCAGCAGCATATTCTGGGCTGTACGCAGGCGGTAGCTGGCCGAGGCACGCATGTCCGAAAGCGGGGTGAAATCGCCGGCCATGGCCTGCATTGCGACCCGCATCGTGGCCTCTGAAAAGGGCTGACCGACAAGGGCTGCCTCCGCTTTGGCTGCGCGCATAGGCGTGCCTGCCATGCCGCCAAAGGCCACGCGTGCCGTCGTGATCCGGCCCGCTTCAAGGGTCAAAGACAGGCAGCCGCAAACCGCCGAGATATCCTGATCAAACCGCTTGCTAAGCTTGTAGCAGCGCAGGGTGTCGGTCTGTTTTGGGATGCTGACGGCTTCGACAAATTCGCCGCGCGCGCGGTCTTGTTTGCTGTAGGCCAGAAAGAACTCCTCAAGCGGGAGACTGCGACGGGCGTCGCCACAGCGCAGATGCAACGTGGCGTTCAGCGCAATCAGCGCAGGCGGGCCATCGCCAATCGGAGAGCCGTTCGCGATATTGCCCCCAATCGTCGCCGCATTGCGCACCTGCGTCGAGCCATAGCGGCGCAGCAAGGTGGCAAAGGACGGATGCAGCGGGGCGATGGCGGTTTCCAGTTCATTGATCGTCGTCATGGCACCGATGCGGATTTCATCCTCCGTCTGGGTGATGCCGCGCAGGTCCGCGCATTGGTTGAGGAACGCCACTTTGCCCAGATCGCGGAACTGCTTGGTCACCCAAAGGCCCACGTCCGTGGCCCCGGCGATCAGGGTGGCGTCGGGGTTTTCAATGTACCACGCGGCCAGCGCGTCACTGCCGGATGGGACAAACACGCAAGGCGCGTCCGGCGCGGATGCGGTGCTTTTCGGAGGCTCTGCCTCCGGACCTCCGGGAAGAGTTTCGGCCAGAAAAAGGAGGTGCTCGGGGACGGGCTTGTCTTCGGCCGCCCGGGCCGCGCGGATGATCGGTGCGTAGCCAGTGCAGCGGCACAGATTGCCTGCCAGTTGGGTATCGTGGTCCGTTGCCCCGTTCAGATGGGCCGTGGCCATCGAGACCACAAACCCCGGCGTGCAGAACCCGCATTGGGAGCCGTGGTGCGTGATCATGGCGTCCTGCACGGGATGGCGGGTGCCGTCAGGGGTGCAGAGACCCTCAACCGTGGTG
>CALAIJ010000258.1 GCA_937923365.1 uncultured Sulfitobacter sp. | reverse complement strand
AGACGGCGGAGCATCAGAACAGGCTTTCGGTCTTGCGGAGAGGACAGGCGCCTCCGGCGGGAGTTTTATGGAAGGGTGAATGGGCGGCCGAGATCACCGGTCAATCTCCCCGAACACCACGTCCATGGTGCCGATGATGGCGGCCACGTCGGCCAGTTGGTGACCCACACTGATATGGTCCATCGCCTGCAAGTGAAGGAACCCCGGCGCGCGTATCTTGCAGCGGTAGGGCTTGTTGGAGCCGTCGGCCACCAGATAGACACCGAACTCACCTTTGGGGGCCTCGACGCAGCAGTAGACTTCACCCTCGGGCACGTGGAAGCCTTCGGTATAGAGCTTGAAGTGGTGGATCAGGCTTTCCATGTTGGTTTTCATATCCGTCCGGCTGGGCGGCGTGATCTTGCCACGGGCCAGAATGTCGCCTTGCCCTTCAGGGGCGCGCAACTTTTCGATGGCCTGCAGGATGATGGAGGTCGACTGGCGCATCTCTTCCATGCGGCAGAGGTAGCGATCAAAGCAGTCGCCGTTCTTGCCCACGGGCACTTGGAAATCGAATTCGTCATAGCATTCGTAGGGCTGCGAGCGGCGCAGGTCCCATGCCATGCCAGAGCCGCGTACCATCACGCCGGAAAAACCGTAATCCAGAATGTCCTGCTCTGTCACGATACCGATATCAACATTGCGCTGCTTGAAAATACGGTTGTCCGTCAGCAGCCCGTCGATGTCATCGATCATGTTGGGGAACTCATGCGCCCACGTCTCGATATCATCCAGCAGCGCTGGTGGCAGGTCCTGGTGCACACCACCGGGACGGAAGTAGGCCGCGTGCAGACGCGCGCCGCAGGCACGCTCGTAGAAGATCATCAGCTTCTCACGCTCTTCAAAGCCCCAAAGCGGCGGGGTCAGCGCGCCCACGTCCAAGGCTTGCGTGGTGACGTTCAGCAGGTGGTTCAGCACGCGCCCGATCTCGGAGTAGAGCACGCGGATCAGCGAGGCACGGCGTGGCACGGGCGTCTTGGTCAGCTTTTCGATGGCCAGACACCACGCGTGTTCCTGATTCATCGGGGCCACGTAATCCAGCCGGTCAAAGTACGGCAGGTTTTGCAGGTAGGTCCGGCTTTCCATCAGCTTTTCGGTGCCACGGTGCAGCAGGCCGATGTGCGGGTCGCAGCGTTCGACCACTTCGCCGTCCAGTTCCAGCACCAGACGCAGAACGCCGTGTGCCGCAGGGTGCTGGGGCCCGAAGTTGATGTTGAAGTTGCGGATTTTCTGCTCGCCCGTCAGAGCGTCATCGAAACCTTTGGTGCCGTCCATCATTCTTTTGGCTCCCACCATTGGGGTTTATCTGTTTCTACGCGAACAGGCTGGCGCTGAGGCTGCGGTGTCGCGCCCAGCAGCTTCATCAGTTCTTTGATCAAACCCATCACAACTTCTCCAGCTCTTGCAGCTTGAGGCCCATCCACCACAGCAAGGCCACCGGCCCCAGCGGGATCAGGCACACTGCCGCCCAGTACTTGTTGATGCCAAAGAACGGCAGCAGCTTGACCATCGGCACGGCCGTCAGTGCGGAAAGCAGCAGCCACCACATTATTTGGCTTCCTCCGCCTTGTCGTCACCGGGCAGGATGTACTCTGCCCCCTCCCAAGGGGACATGAAGTCGAATTGCCTATATTCCTGAACCAGTTTCACCGGTTCATAGACAACGCGCTTTTCGACCTCGTCATAGCGGACTTCGGTGTAGCCTGTTGTCGGGAAGTCCTTGCGCAGCGGATGCCCGCGAAAGCCGTAGTCCGTCAGGATGCGGCGCAGGTCCGGATGGCCCGAGAACAGGATGCCGAACATGTCGAAAATCTCGCGCTCGAACCAGTTGGCCGAAGGGTGCACATCCACAAGGCTGGGCACCATGTCTTTTTCCCGCGTCGCCACGCGCAGGCGGATGCGGTGGTTCTGGTACATGCTCAGGAAGTGGTAAACCACGTCGAACCGCTTGGCGCGGCCTGTGTAGTCCACCGCCGTGATGTCCACGAGCGTCGAGAACCGGCAGGTCGCATCGCCCTTCAAGAACTCTACCAGACCCGCGATATTCGTCAGGGTCACGTCCATGTTCAGCTCACCCTGAGTGACGTCCCATGCCAGCACGCAATCGGGGCGCTTTGCCTCGATATAGGCGCCGAGTTCTTGCAGTGCTTCGCTCATCGGATGATCGTCCCTGTACGGCGCATTTTCTTTTGTAGTTGCAGGATGCCATAAAGCAGCGCCTCCGCCGTGGGCGGGCAGCCGGGCACGTAGATGTCCACGGGCACGATCCGGTCACAACCGCGCACAACGGAATAGCTGTAATGATAGTAGCCGCCCCCATTGGCGCAGGACCCCATTGAGATCACATAGCGCGGCTCGGGCATCTGGTCGTAGACCTTGCGCAGGGCGGGTGCCATTTTGTTGGTCAGCGTGCCGGCCACGATCATCAGGTCCGACTGGCGCGGGCTGGCGCGCGGAGCGGTGCCGAAGCGTTCCAGATCATAACGCGGCATGGAGGTGTGCATCATCTCCACCGCGCAACAGGCCAGACCAAAGGTCATCCAGTGCAAGGATCCAGTGCGCGCCCAGTTGATCAGATCGGCAGAGGACGTGACCAGAAAGCCCTTGTCCTGCAATTCCGCATTCAGGTTCTGGGTCGCGACGTCGCGGTCCATGCCCGCTGTAGCAGTGGTCATTGCCATTCCAGCGCCCCCTTCTTCCATTCGTATGCGAACCCTGCGGTCAGGACCGCAAGGAAGACCATCATCGACCAGAAGCCCACCATGGAGATGTCCTTGAAGGCCACAGCCCACGGGAAGAGGAACGCGATTTCCAGATCAAAGATGATGAACAGGATCGACACCAGATAGAACCGGACATCGAATTTCATGCGCGCATCGTCGAAGGCGTTAAAGCCACACTCGTAAGCGGAGACCTTTTCAGGGTCGGGATTGCGCACCGCAACCACCAGGGCGGCAAGGATCAGCACAACGGCAAATCCCACAGCAACGGCCAGAAAAACTAGGATGGGCAGGTATTCCCGCAGCATGTCGTCCAAGGGGTGGCTCCTTTGGCTGGCGCGCCTTGTGCTGGCTTGGGCAAAGACGCGGGCTGGATAGACTGAGGCTCGGTTTAGCGGGGCATGCCGGAAGGGTCAACGTCCCTAACCGCGAAAGCACGCCACAACCTGTCAGAAGGTGGGTGTTTTTTCGATGGCACTTTATCACTTTGGGTAACAGGTCCTTAAGCGCTGAGTGCTAGCGATAAGAGATGCACACAAATGATCCAACCATTTCCGGCCCCGCCAACAGCAATCCTTCCCACTTTGGCAAGCGGCTTTCTTTGTTTCACGTCATCATTCTGACCCTGTCATTCCTGATGACAATCGCGGCCTGGCAGTTTTCGAAACGCCAGATCGAAACCCGTACGCTGGCCCGTTTCACAGCCGCCCAGGAACAGACCCTGGCGCACATCCGAACCGGTATGCGGCAATACGAGGACGCGCTTTGGGCTGGCGTCTCGGCTGTCGAATCGCACGGCGGGGATATGGGGTTGGCAGAATGGCGGGCCTTCGCCAGCAAGCTAAGGATTGACGAACGCTACCCCGGCATCAACGGCATCGGGATCATTCATTTCCTCGACCCGTCTGCCCTGCCCGCCTACATGGCCCAGCGCCAAGCGGAGCGGCCCGGTTTCAAAATCTTTCCCGAACACGATAACGGCGTGCTTATGCCCATCTCCTTTGTTGAGCCGGAGGCCACAAACTTGGCCGCAATCGGCCTTGATGTGGCCCATGAAAGCAACAGGCGCGCAGGCGCTGTCGCCAGCCGCACAACAGGTCGCGCCCAGATCACCGGACCGATCACGCTGGTTCAGGACGCAGGCAGCACGCCCGGTTTCCTATTCTACGCGCCGTTTTATGGCGGCGAAAAATCGCAGATTGAAGGTGCGGTTTATGCCCCCTTTGTTGTGCGCAATCTGGTTGCCGGTCTCTTGGCCAAGGACGCCCGAGACCTGCATTTCAGCATCACGGATGCCTCCACGCGCATCTACGACGAACATCTCGCATCAGACGATCTTGCCGATCCTGATCCGATGCACCAAAGCAAGGTAGCACTGGAGCTTTACGGGCGCACTTGGATGATCGATCTGCGCACCAATCTGGCCTTTCGATTGGCCAATACCTACAGCCAGCCGACCCTCATTCTGGTAGGCGGGTTGCTGATCGAAGCCCTTATCATCGCCATGCTGGTCATTATGTCGCGCGCCAATAACCGTGCCGTGGCTTATGCCGACCGGGTCACTGCCGATTTGCGCACTGAAAAGCTGAAGCTGGCCGCAACCAACGCAGAGCTGGAACAATTTGCCTACGTTGCCTCTCATGATCTGCGCACACCGATCCGGGGCATCGGCGGTCTGACCGAAATGTTGCGCGAAGATCTGGACAGCTATCTGACAAGACCGGACGCCAATCCCGACATCAGCAAGAATCTCGACCACATTGCGGAACGTGTCACCCGGATGACCCATCTGACCCACGACATCATGCAGTTCTCGCGGGTGGGAAGTACCGAAAAGCAATCCAAACCGCTGAACCTGATGAGTTTCGTCTCCGAGATGCACGTGGACTTCTCACTCGCGCCAGAGCAGCTCACAGTCACCAGCCCGATCAATGTTCTGACCAACGACGCATTCAACCTGCGCAGGGTTCTTGAAAATCTGGTCAGCAACGCTGTGAAATACCAAGATGGCACAAGATCGCTTAAGATTGAAATTACTGTGCGCGTGCAAAACGGCCGACTTGAGATAGATGTGTCTGACAACGGTCCGGGTATTGCGTCAGAATACCACGCGCGCATCTTCAATGTTTTCCAAACGCTGCAGGTCTCTGACACCCCCGAAAGCACGGGCATCGGACTAGCCATCGTCAAAAAGATGGTCGAGCAAAACAACGGAACAATCGGGATTAAGTCGACCCTCGGGAATGGGGCCTCATTCCAGTTTTCTTGGCCAGAAAACCAATCCACCGCCATGAGCAGACCACCCGCTCAGGCCGCAGCTTAATGGGACAAGACAAAATGAATATCCTTGCAGTAGAAGATAACGACATCGATTTTATGATGCTTAAACGCGGCCTGAAGAAAGCGGGCATCACCGGTGCACTTGTGCGGGCCCATGACGGGGCCGAAGCGCTTGAGATATTGCACCGGCAACGCAGTGAGAGCGTCATTCCCACCCCGTTCCTGATCCTGCTGGATATCAACATGCCACGCATGAACGGCCATGAATTTATGGCCGCATTACGCGAAACATCGGAAATCTCGGACGCCCGGGTTGTCTTTTTCACCACCTCCGACAATGCGCGCGATGTGGTCCTGGCCTACGGGAAATTCGCAGCAGGCTATCTGACAAAGCCGCAGAACAGTGTCGAACTGTCCGTTATGCTGGAACAGTTGAAATCCTACTGGACCAGCTGCACGCATCCGCCTCAGGGCATGGGGCCCGCCCCCATTGGGCCATTTCTGGCATCAGGGGGCGCTACCTAGCCCAGCGCGGCTTGCGTTTGTCAAAGAAGGCGCCGATCCCTTCAGCGGCCTCTTCGGTTTCCCACCGCTGGGCAAGCGCGTTGATCGTGTGCGTTACAACCGCGTCATCAATCTTTGGGCCCAGGTCACGCGCCAGTTTTTTGGCGGCGGCCACAGCACCGGGCGCACAGGACAGATAAGGGCTGACTTCGCGCTCGATGGCGTCGTCCAACGCAGCTGCGGGAACGCTGCGCGCCAGCAAACCCAGCTCCACCGCCTCATGCGCATCAAACAATCGCGCAGACATAAAGACACGCCGGGCGCGGCCTTCCCCCATGCGGGCAATGACATAAGGCCCGATCGTTGCAGGAATGATCCCCAGACGCGTCTCGGTAAAGCCCATCTTGAGGGTGTCCACACCCACGGCCACGTCACAAACACTGGCCAGTCCGACACCGCCGCCAAAAGCATTTCCCTGCAGCCGCCCGATCAAAGGTTTCGGCAGGGTATTGAGCGCGCCCAGCATGGCGGCCAGTTTGCCCGCCTCCTTCGAGCGGGTGGCGGCATCCATATCGCGTTGGGCCGCCATCCATCCCAGATCGCCGCCTGCGCAGAAAGACGTGCCCGCCCCCGTCAGGACCACCACGCGCACCGCATCATCCGCAGCCAGTTGATGGGCGGCAGCGGTCAGGTCTTCCAGCATTCGGGCGGACATGGCGTTGTGTTTTGCAGGCCTGTTCAGCGTGAGCGTCGCCACGCCGCGGGTATCGGTATCAAGGGTCAGTGTTTCGAACATTGCCTACCTCCGAAGTGCGCGGGCCATCTCTGCGGCCTGCTCGACGATGGTCTGATCCAGCCCCGTGTCGTAGCCCAGCGCGGTGAGATGCGCATTGACTGCCTCGGTAGGGACATTTCCCGCAGCACCCGGTGCGAACGGACATCCGCCAAGCCCGCCGACAGCCGCGTCGAACACACGCACACCCATGGAAAGCGAGGCATCAATCATGTCCATCGCGCGGCCATGTGTGTCATGGTAGTGCCCTGCCAACCGCCCTGCGGGAACCACATCGCGCACCGCCAGTAACATCCGCGCGATACTGTCAGGGGTGCCCGCCCCGATGGTGTCGCCCAGTGAAATTTCGTAGCACCCCATGGCAAACAATTTGTCCGCCACCTCGGCCACGGCGGTGGGCGCAACGGTACCGTCGTAGGGGCATTCCACCACGCAGGACACATAACCGCGCACCGGCATATCCACGTGGCGCGCCTGCTCCAGTATGGGGGCAAAGCGTTCCAGCGATTCCGCGATGGAGGCATTGATGTTCTTCTGGCTGAACCCTTCGGAGGCAGAGCCAAAGACTGCAATCTCATCAACGCCCGCTGAAATCGCGTCCTCGTATCCGCGCATGTTGGGGGTCAGGGCCGCGTATCGCACACCGTCCACGCGCTTGATCGCTGCCATCACGGCACCTGATCCGGCCATCTGCGGCACCCATTTCGGGCTGACAAAACTCGCGCATTCAATGCGTTTGAAACCGGCAGCGCTCAGCTTGTCCACCAAAGCGACCTTCTGCTCCACGCTGATCTCGCCCGCTTCGTTCTGAAGCCCGTCGCGTGGGCCCACTTCGAATATCTCGCACGGTCCTAAAGCCATTTGATCTCCCCCTCTTGTGATCGCACACAATCCGCTGAACTTTGGTCCTGCGTCTGCCTGTCGTTTCACCTTTTCCTTAATTGCACAAAGAGACCAGCCTCAAACGATCGGCCAAGGGGGATAAAAATCCTGGGTATAGATCCCTCCCTCGACGGGAAGCGACTTGGCAAAGCTCTCGCGTTCGGTGATCCGCGCGTACCAATCGGCCACAGCCGGGTGCTGATCCAGCGTCACAAAGTAACGCGACATATAAACCGCCTGCCCCACCGATATGTCCGCCGCCGAAAAGCCTGAGGTCAGCAGGTAGTCGCGGTTCTCGATTGGCGTGGACAGTCGCGCCTCAATGGCATCGTAGCATTTCGCCACCCGCGCGGCCTCCAGTTTCATAACGATGGGGCTGCGCATGTGGTCTTCGCGCAGGGCGACATGTTGCTGGGTCAGTGCTGCGGTATGCTGGCTGAGCGTTTCAGAGAAATGCAGCCAGACAAGCCACGCCATGCGGTCGGGCGACCCCGCACTGCGCCCCAACCGGTCCGGGCTAAAGCGTTCGCAGAGATACTCGGTGATTGCGCCCGTCTCGAACATCCGCTCGCCTTCGATCTCCAGCGCGGGCACGCGCCCTGCGGGCGACAGGCTCAAATAGGCCGGATCGCGCAGACTTTTGTCAAAGGCATGCAGCCGCACTTGAAACGCCACTCCTAGCTCATGCAAAAGCCAGAGCGACCGCATGGAGCGTGTCTGGGGGCTGTGATGCAATGTGATCATGGTTGTTTCCTCGCAAGAAGACCGGCTATAGGCAGCGCGGCGGTCACGTCTCCGCCTCCGGTTCCAGCCGGACCAAGGCCGCACCCGCTTCCACCTGATCGCCCTGCGCGGCCAGCACTTCGGCAACCACACCGTCGCGCGCGGCCAGCAAGGAATGCTCCATCTTCATCGCTTCCAGAACCGCCAGTCGGTCACCGGCGCGCACCTGCTGCCCAACGGACGCGTCAACCGCGCGCACAAGGCCCGGCATCGGCGCCTCAATCAGGTTGCCGTCCCCGCCGCGACCGGATGCACGCTCGAGCGGGTCGACCACGTCGAACGCCATCCCGTAAGTGTCGAACAAGGTGATGGTCGCACCCGCCTTCGCGAAGCGCGGGGCCATTTGGCCCCCAATGAGCCAGCCTGCCGCGCTCCGCTCCGCCACAACCTGAGTGTCGCCGACCTGCCAAAGCTGGCGATCAGCCGAGAGAACCTGCACTTTCAGCAGATGCACCTCTTCGTCGCGTGTGACGCTGACCTGCCTGACCAATGGTTCCCACAGGGCAAAGCCTGCATCAGGCGCAACATCCATGAGCCCCAGCGCGATCATTCCAGCTTGGGCAAAGTGCCGCTCTTGGGTCGTAGGGGGGGCCGTCAATGCCGCGATGTCACGTGCGATCAATCCGGTGTCCACGTCGCCCTTGGCAAAGCCTGCATGCCCTGCGAGTGCGCCCAGAAACGCGAGGTTTGTCACCGTGCCAGCAACCTCGCAGCCTGCCAGTGCTGCGCGCAGACGCGACAGGGCCACATCGCGGTTTTCCCCGTGCACGATCACCTTGGCGATCATCGGATCATAAAACGGAGAGATCGTATCACCCGCCCGCACGCCGGAATCCGCACGGGTCTGAGGGGTAAATGCCAGATGGCTCAACGTGCCTGTTGCAGGCAGGAAGCCGGCGGGCACGTCTTCGGCGTAGAGCCGCGCCTCAAAGGCGTGGCCCGTAATCCTCAAGTCATCCTGAGACGCGGGCAAAGGCTCTCCTGCGGCGACGCGCAACTGCCAGCTGACCAGATCAACACCGGTGATCGCCTCGGTTACGGGATGCTCCACCTGCAGCCGCGTGTTCATCTCCATGAAAAAGAACCCGTCCTCGGACAGTCCGCCCTCGCCGTTCACGATGAATTCAACCGTGCCCGCGCCTGCGTAGCCGATCGCCTCTGCCGCGCGGACGGCGGCCGCCCCCATGGCTGCACGCATCTTTTCAGTCATGCCCGGTGCGGGGGCTTCCTCGATCACTTTCTGGTGGCGCCGCTGAAGCGAGCAATCGCGCTCGAACAAATGCACCGCACGGGTGCCGTCGCCAAAGACCTGCACCTCGATGTGGCGCGGTTTGCTGACGAATTTCTCGACCAGCACATCGGCATTGCCGAAGGCGGTCCTGGCCTCGGAACGCGCACTGTCGAGGGCGGTCTGGAACCCTTTGGCGTCCTCCACCAGCCGCATGCCCTTGCCGCCACCGCCCGCCACGGCCTTGATCAGGACCGGATAGCCTATCTTTTCCGCCTCGTCCGCCAGCAAGGCATCGTCCTGATCCTTGCCATGATATCCCGGCACGACAGGCACGCCCGCCTCGACCATCAGGGCCTTGGCCGCATCTTTCAAACCCATAGCCCGGATCGCATCTGCTGACGGCCCGATAAATGTCAGGCCTGCGGCGGCGACGGCCTCAACGAAATCAGGGTTCTCAGACAAAAAGCCGTAACCGGGATGGATCGCCTGCGCACCTGCGTCCAAGGCCGCCTGAATGATCACATCGCCGCGCAAGTAACTGTCCGCAGGTGCTGGCCCACCGATGCGTACAGCCGCATCCGCCATGGCCACATGCTTGGCATTTGCATCCGCGTCGGAATAGACCGCGACGCAAGCCACGCCCATGGCCTGCGCCGTTTCCATAACACGGCAGGCGATTTCCCCGCGATTGGCGATCAGGATCGTATCAAACATTGCGTTATCCTTTTGGCGTTTTGCTGGAGTTGCCCAAGTTGGCAACGGGCAATTTTCGCTTAAACGAAGCATCAGAGATTGATTTGAATTCCTCAACGCCCTTGGCAACGTTGCCCTTGTCCTGCGCGCCATCTGCTTTCAGCCCGTTCATCGAATGATAAACGGCAAATGCTGTGGAAGAGAGAAATATGATAAACAAACAGATGAAGTTCACAAACTCATCCTGTTCACCGCTGCTTAAGGTGCGAATCTCGGCCAAAATGACCTCATTTCGCATCACCAAAGCCACTTCAAGCAGCAGTAAAGCAAACCAAACATTTGCGATCAGATAGGGCATGAAGATACTCGAAGAAAAACCTGGCAACTTGCTGGGCCTATCGCCAATCAGCTGCCAAGCCTGCAACTTTTCTTCTTCGATCCCTTTGGCGTTCGCGATGACAAAGGCCGTGTACTTCCGCGCAATGGCCTTGATCGCCCGATGCGCCGCGTTGATGCTACTTGCGCCGATAATGCAACTGATCACACCCGCAATGCCCATGCCGATACGAGCCCCTGATAACAGCATCATCTGGCTTGCATTTTCTTTTACATTCGCGGTCGCAATCAATGAGCCCCCGTACGCAGCAAACAGAAAGCCGCTAATTGTAATGATCCACTTCAACCGACGATCCACCAGATCGTCTTCGTGCTGAACATAGCGGCGCCCCTCGTCAAAAAGCCGCGCGAGCCGACGTTCCAAAATACTAATCCCTGTCAAATCTCTATCCTCATTTCGAAAATCACGGCCGCTTAGCCAAGTCCCCCAAATCCTCGACAACCTCGAAACGCTCGACCAGCATCATCACGTCCAGCGTGAACTGCCCTGCCCGCGTGAGGTAGGCTTGATAGCCTGCGCGCCAGTGGTCCAGATCGCGGAACTCTCCCTGGTCTGCAACGAGGTCCTCAGGCATCTGATCAAACGGGATGTGCTGCACCTCCACCGTGCGCAGGGCCAGTTGCGGCGTGCCGTCCCAATCAAGCGCGATGTCCGTGCGTCCGACCTGTGGCAGCGGCTCATCCCTTGCCTCAAAAGACGCAAGAGCACCGCACGTCACTGTTTTGCGCCCTGCCCGGACCAGCGCCAATATCTCTGCGTTCAGCGCGGCGCTGTCGCCGAACCGAAAGGTCTCTGCCTGCGGGTAACGCGCGGCGATATCCTTTGGCATGGCCATCAGCCCGCCCTCAGCTTGCGGCACCAATCGGGGCGCGCACCGCCGCTGTAGCGCACGGCCAAGCCTTCGCGGACAAGGGTGTCGGCCACATCAACGCCATCGACTTTCAGCCGGATCAATTGGCGGCCGTATTTGTCATGCCCCAACCCTCGATAGCTGACCTGCCCGCCTGCGACCAAAGCACGTAGCCGCAGTGTCGCCTTCTTGCCCAATGCGCGTTCGGCCTCGCATCGCGGGTCTTTGGTTTCGGGCGTATCCAGCCCTTGCACACGGGCCGTGCGCTGGCTGGCCTCACCACATTCCAGCGCCACGGTATCGCCGTCATAGACATATCCCACAGTGCACTCCCCCGTTTTTCCGGCCTTGCCTTCGTAAAAATTCACTGCGTACATCCAGACCCCCATGACCATGATCCATCCCACCAGAACCCGTTTCCAAAGCGCCATTACATGCGGAAGACGCCAAAGCGCGTCTCTTTGATCGGGGCATTGAGGCTGGCGCGCAGGCTTAGGCCAAGCACGTCGCGGGTTTTGCGCGGGTCGATGACCCCATCGTCCCAAAGCCGTGCACTTGCGTAAAGCGGATGGGATTGTTCCTCGAACATGTCGATGGTGGGCTGTTTGAACGCCGCTTCTTCCTCGGCGCTCCATGTATTGCCTGCGTGCTCGATCGCGTCGCGTTTCACCGTCGCCAAGACCCCCGCCGCCTGCGGCCCCCCCATCACGGAGATGCGGCTGTTCGGCCATGTCCACATGAAGCGCGGGGAATAGGCGCGCCCTGCCATACCGTAGTTGCCCGCCCCGAATGAGCCGCCCACCAGCAGGGTGATCTTGGGCACTTCGGTACAGGCCACAGCCGTGACCATCTTGGCGCCGTGTCGTGCGATGCCTTCGTTTTCGTATTTCCGACCCACCATGAAACCAGTGATGTTTTGCAGGAAGACCAGGGGAATACCGCGCTGACTACAAAGTTCGACGAAATGCGCGCCCTTCTGTGCAGCCTCGGAAAACAACACGCCGTTGTTGGCGATGATGCCCACGGGGCAGCCTTTGACATGGGCAAAGCCGGTGACGAGTGTTTCGCCGAACCGCGCTTTGAATTCGTCAAAACGGCTGCCATCGACCACGCGCGCGATCACCTCGCGGATGTCGTAAGGCGTACGCAGATCGGCGGTCACCACGCCAAGGATTTCGTCAGGATCGTATGCGGGTGCTTCGGGCGTGGCCCATTCCACAGTGTGCGGCTTGGCGCGGTTAAACCCTTTGACCGCCCGGCGCGCCAGCGCCAGCGCGTGGGTGTCATCCTCGGCCAGATAATCAGCCACGCCAGAGAGGCGCGTGTGCACG
>CALAIJ010000257.1 GCA_937923365.1 uncultured Sulfitobacter sp. | reverse complement strand
GAGACTTATGCACAGGAATTATCCACAGCCTTCGCTGCCTACCTGCAAGCGGCACGTGCCGAAGGGTTCTCCGATTGCACGCCGGGGCGGTTCTTGCTGCCGGGCGATCTGGCAGGCAGTCCGGTGCTGACTTTCGCGCCTATCCCGACGCAGGGGGCGTCCATGCGCGGATCGCTGCACCGCGAAATGGCGCGTCGGTTCGAGGCCTATAAACGGCAGGTCGTGCAGCCGTTTTTCCGCGATCATTTTGCACGCATCGACAGGCAGGTGGTGCTGGTGGATGCCTTGGGTGCCATCCACCAAGGCCCGCAAGCGGTCGAGGACCTGCGCGGTGCGATGGGTGATATTCTGTCAGCGTTCCGGCCGGGCAAGAACGGGTTTCTGACCAACCTTCTAAGTGGCAAACGCGTGGAGAAGATCCTTTTTGCAGCCACCAAGGCGGATCATCTGCATCACGCACAGCACCCGCGACTGACGGCCATTATGGAGGCGCTGACCCGCGATGCCCGCGACCGAGCGCAGTATTCGGGTGCGGCCACCGCTGCGATGTCGATCGGGTCCTTGCGCGCCACCACCGAGGCCTCGATGGAGCATGAAGGCGAAGCACTTGATGTGGTGCGCGGACGGTTGCTGGATACGGGCAAAGAAGCGGCGTTCTATCCCGGGGACTTGCCGAATGATCCGTCACATTTGCTGAACCCCGCACGCGATGGAGCGCAGAAATGGCTGGATCAGGACTATCAGGTCATGCGCTTTGCGCCCGCCGCATTGGAGCTGCGCCCCGGAGATGGCCCGCCGCATATCCGGCTGGACAAGGCGGCTGAATTCCTGATCGGGGATCGCTTGTGATACATTTACGCCCCGCCAAGACCACAGATGCAGGCCGCGTCGGCGCGATCCTGTCCGAATTTGTGGACACCACCGCGTGGATGCCGCGCATCCATACAAGAGCAGAGGACATCGCCCACGCAGGCTCGATGATCGCGCATGGCTGGGTTACCGTGGCCGAGAGCGACGGTCATTTGGCAGGGTTTGCAGCCTGTGATGGCGCTGATCTGGACGCGCTTTATGTGGCAGCCGCGTGGCGTGGCAAAGGGGTCGGCTCCGCTTTGTTGGGTCATCTGCAGCAGCAAAGCACGTCGATGGGGCTTTGGACGTTTCAGGCCAATGCGCGGGCGCAGGCGTTCTACCGTCATCACGGATTTCATGAGGTCACGCGCACCGACGGCCAGCGCAACGACGAGAAATTGCCCGACGTGCGGCTTGAGTGGCAAAGGGAGGCTGCGTGATGGCCAAAGGACCGGTACTCTTTGACCTCGAAGCATCCGAGCCACCAAAGACCAAAGCCCGTAAATCTGCCAAGGGTGCAACCAAGCCAAGCCGCAGATCGCCCAAGGTGGCCGCCGTACAGGATGCAGCGCCCGCGCTTTCCGTAGCCGATGCGCCGCCCGTGCCCGATCTGGCAGAGCGGCCGCCCCAAGGACAGGCCATGCAGATCGCCGCGCGTCTGGCCGCACGCAAACCGTCCAAGCTGGTGCGCCTGTTCTGGTGGCTGGCGACTGCGTTGGTGGGGGCGTTGGTGTCGCTTGCCGCGTGGAACTTCATCACCGATCTGATTGCGCGCTATCCGCTTTTGGGCTGGGGCATGACCGCGTTGCTGGGGGCGTTTCTGTTGGTACTGGCCTTGTTGGGGCTGCGCGAAATGGCGGCTTTCGGGCGGTTGTCGCGGCTAGACGGTTTGCGCCATGACGCCGAGGAAGCGTTGGCGCAAAGCGATCTGCCCGCTGCCAGAGATGTGACCGACCGTCTGGTGCGGCTTTACCGAGGGCGCGAGGATACACGCTGGGGCCGCGACCGTCTGAAAGAGCTGCGCGCAGATCAGCTGGACGCGGGCGCGCTGCTGGCCGTGGCAGAGACCGAAGTTCTGGGCCCGCTCGATATTGCGGCCAGTCGCGAGGTTGAGGCAGCCGCCCGTCAGGTCGCCACAGTCACCGCACTGGTGCCGCTGGCGCTGGCAGACGTTGCCGCAGCATTGACCGCCAACCTGCGGATGATCCGGCGGGTCGCGGAGATCTATGGCGGACGGTCCGGTTTTCTGGGGTCATGGCGGCTGACGCGGGCCGTGCTATCGCATCTCGTGGCCACAGGGGCAGTGGCCGTTGGCGATGATATGCTGGAGCCTATTCTGGGCGGGTCGCTGCTGGGCAAGCTGAGCCGCAGGTTCGGCGAAGGTCTGGTCAATGGCGGATTGACAGCACGCGTGGGCGTCGCAGCCATGGAAGTGTGCCGGCCGCTGCCGTTTTCGGCCCAGCAAAGGCCCAAGGTGCGCAGCATCATCAAACGCGCCTTGGGCGGGTTGTTTGGCGGTAGTAAGGATTGAGCGGGGCAAGCCCCGCATTCGATATTTTTGATTTGCCTTGCGTCAAATCACGGGCGACGCTCTGCCTCGCGCTCCGGGAATATTATGGCCAGAAAAAGGGGGGGCTTGTTTGGCCCATTGGCGCTGCTTATAAGCAGGCCATGACACGCAAGATAGCGATCATTATGCGAATTATATCCCCGGCGCTCTGATCTTTCGA
>CALAIJ010000256.1 GCA_937923365.1 uncultured Sulfitobacter sp. | reverse complement strand
GCCCGGACAGGGCCTTCGCCGTCCGTGCCATCGCTCGCGGAGGAGAAATCCCCCAAAGCCGCAACGATCTGCTCAAGCGAGGGCGCCTCGCCACGAGGCTGCGTATCGAGTGCCTCGCGCATGGCACGCAGGTGGTCGGGCAGGGTGCCACAGCAGCCGCCAATCACACTGGCCCCGCAATTGCGTGCCATAACCGCGTATTCAGCCATCAGTTCAGGCGTGCCATCATAATGGATGTGGCCTTCGTGGTACTTGGGGATGCCTGCGTTGCCTTTGGCAATGATGGGCCGTGCGCCTGCTTTGGCGGAAAAGCCCAGCACGGTGCGCAACAGGTCAGACGCGCCTGTGCCGCAGTTGGCGCCGTATGCCATGGGCGCATTGTCAAGCGCATCGACCATGTCGACCATGCCCTCGGACGTCATGCCCATCATGGTCCGGCCTGCGGTGTCAAAGCTCATCGTGCCGCACCAATCAAGGCCGGCGAGGGCAAAGCCTTCGGCGGCGGCGGCGTATTCTTCGGGCGCGCTGATGGTTTCCAGCCAGCCGATGTCCGCACCGCCCGCTTTCAGCCCGTCGGCCGCTTCGTGGAACATCTCGACGGCCAGCGCGTGCGACAGGGTGCCGACCGGCTCCATAATCTCGCCCGTAGGGCCAACGGAGCCTGCCACGATGATCTTGCGGTCGCTTTTATCGGCAACGTCACGTCCCAGTTCTGCGGCAATCTGGTTCAATTCGCGCACACGCTTTTCCGCGCCGTGTAGTTTCAGCCGCGAGGCGTTGCCGCCAAAACTGTTGGTCAGGAAGAGATCGGAGCCCGCATCCACAGAGCCTTGATAAAGTGCCGTGATCTTTTTGGGCTGCTCTACGTTCCACATCTCGGGCGCGTCGCCAGAGGTGAGGCCAGCGTTGAACAGGTTGGTGCCCGTAGCCCCGTCTGCAAGAAGGTAGCCTTTTTCGGCCAGAAGGTCGGTGAAGGAAGTGCTCATGTCTTGGGTGCCTCGCGCGCGTGTTTCGCGACCCATCACACGCCAGCACACATGAAGCAAATCGATAATCTTCATGTTGATTATTACTAATGTGACGTTTGGCGTGCATGACCCGCGCAAAGGCAACGAAAAGGCGCGCACCCCGATGCGGGCTGCGCGCCTTGAATTTCAAATGAAGATCAGCTTGTAACAGACTGATTTATTTCACTTCCGCCATGACCTGCGCTTTTGCCTCAACCATCAGTGCCTTCATTTTTGTGCGGATCGTGGCCTCGTCAGCCTTGTCGCCCAGATCGCCGGAAACCTTGCGGTAGACGTCTTCGTCACCGGCTTCCTCAAAGTCGGCCTTGATGACTTCCTTGGCGTAGGCTGCGGCATCCTCGCCGGATTTGCCCATCAGGTCGGCGGCCCAAAGGCCCAGCAGCTTGTTGCGGCGGGCTTCCGCTTTGAACTGCATTTCGGCGTCGTGAGCGTATTTGTTTTCAAACGCATCTGCGCGGTCGTCAAAGCTGGCCATGGGGATCTCTCCTGTTTGGTAAATCTGTTTGCCCAGATATGTGGGTCCCGCCGCGGGCGCGCAAGGGGCATGTGCGCTTGCAGCCATTTCTGCGTTGCAGTAAGAGAGGCCAAGCGGCGGGGATTGCCCCAGCCCCACATGTAGAAAGGACGCCCATGGCCCGGCGCAAGAAGATCTACGAAGGCAAAGCAAAAATCATCTATGAAGGCCCGGAGCCTGGCACGATTGTGCAGTATTTCAAGGATGATGCCACCGCCTTCAACGCCCAGAAAAAGGACGTGATCGAGGGCAAGGGTGTGCTGAACAACCGTTTGTCCGAGTTTTTCATGACTGGGTTGAACCAGATCGGGGTGCCCACGCATTTCGTCAAGCGTCTCAACATGCGCGAGCAATTGTGCCGTCAGGTCGAAATTGTCCCGCTCGAAGTGATCGTGCGCAACTATGCCGCGGGCACCATGTCCCAGCGTCTGGGCATCGAAGAGGGCACGCAATTGCCGCGCCCCATTGTCGAATATTGCTACAAAGATGACAGTCTGGGCGATCCGCTGGTCACCGAGGAGCATATCGCCGCATTCGGCTGGGCCAGCCAGCAGGACATGGATGATATCCTTAGCCTCGCGCTGCGGGTCAATGATTTCCTGTCTGGTGTGATGATGGCCGTCGGGATCCGGCTGGTCGACTTCAAAATTGAGATTGGCCGCGTCTATGACGGTGATTTCCAGCGCCTGATCGTCGCAGATGAGATCAGCCCTGATTCTTGCCGTTTGTGGGACATGGAGACCAACGAGAAGCTGGACAAAGACGTGTTCCGCCGCGATCTGGGCAGTCTCACCGATGCCTACACAGAGGTCGCCACGCGTCTGGGAGTGATGCCCAAGAACGCAACGCCAATCACAAAACCGACGCTGATCAACTAGGCCAGCGTCGGATTCGAGTTTAATTTGAAGGGTGAAATGGGGGGGCAGTGCCATGAAAGCCAAAGTACATGTCATGTTGAAGAACGGGGTTCTGGACCCGCAAGGGGAGGCCGTGCGCCATGCTTTGGGGGCCATGGGGTTTCAGGGCGTCAACGGCGTGCGTCAGGGCAAGGTGATCGAGCTTGATCTGGCCGAAGGTGCCACCGAGGCCGATGTCACTGCCATGTGTGAGAAGTTGCTCGCCAATACGGTGATCGAATCCTATTCGGTGGAGATGCCCGCGTGAAGGCGGCAGTTGTCGTCTTTCCCGGTTCCAACTGTGACCGCGATCTCGCTGTGGCTTTCGAAGCTTCGGGCGCGGATGTTACTATGGTCTGGCACAAGGACAGTGACCTGCCGCAAGACGTTGATATCGTGGGTATTCCCGGTGGATTTTCCTATGGCGACTACCTGCGCTGCGGCGCGATTGCCGCGCAATCCCCCATTTGCAAGTCCGTGGCCCGGCACGCTGATCGTGGTGGCTATGTTCTGGGGGTGTGCAACGGGTTTCAGGTCCTGACAGAGACGGGGTTGCTGCCCGGTGCGTTGCTGCGCAATGCGGGGCTCAAGTACATCTGCAAGACGGTCGGCCTTAAGGTCGAGACATCGCAGTCCGATTTCACCAACGGCTACAACGCAGGCGATGTCATCGACATCCCGATCGCGCACCACGATGGCAACTACTTTGCCGACGCAGAGACCCTGAAACACTTGCAGGATCAGGACCGTATCGCGTTCAGCTACATGGACAATCCAAACGGTGCCTTGGCCGATATCGCAGGTATCCTGAGCGAGAACCGCCGCGTGTTGGGCATGATGCCGCATCCGGAGCGGGCGGCAGACGCAGGCCACGGCGGGACGGACGGACAAGCGCTCTTTCGCGCATTGGCAGGCGCGCTGACCACCGCCTGACTTGAGCGCGGGCGCAGGCGGCTGTAGATTGTGCGCATGAGCGCTGCCGAACCTCCCAAAGAAAAGATCAAAGTCTCGTGGCGCGTCCGCGTGGCCATTGGTCTTTTGATGGTGGTGGCGGTTGTGACCATCTCGATCACCAACCGGCTGCTGACGGACCGTTTTACCGATACCACCCGCAACCGCGCTGAATTGCGGATCGCCCTTTACAGCGGCAACCTGCTGGCCGAATTGCGCCAGAATGCAATTGTGCCGCAACTGCTGGGCCGCGACCCCACCTTGATTTCCGCGCTGGAGACGGCGGATTATACCTTGTCCACGCAGCGGTTGATTTCCTTCGTCGAGGAAATCGGGGCGGCGTCCTTGATGCTGTATGATCTGGACGGGCGGACCGTTGCTGCCACAGACCGTAACCGGCTGGGGTCATTGCACCGCCAGGCGCCGTTCTTTGTCGATGCGATCCGTTCCAATGCGACGATTTTTACCGCCACCCAGCGCGACGGCGGGGGCTACGGGTTTACCTATTCGCGGCGCATCCAAAAGGCGGGGACCACGCTGGGTGTCATCGCCGTCGAAGTTGACTTGCAAAAGTTCGAGCGTGCCTGGGCGGGCATTTCCGACGCGGTGATCGTGATGGACAGTGCA
>CALAIJ010000255.1 GCA_937923365.1 uncultured Sulfitobacter sp. | reverse complement strand
TGGCCGTCAACTTCGATGCTTTCCACTTCCAGATCGGAAATGGCAGTTTCAAAGTGTGGGTCCCAGTTCACAAGGCGTTTGCCGCGGTAGATCAGACCCTTGTTGTACATATCAACAAAGACCTTGATGACCGCGTCGTGGAAGTTGCCTTCCTCGCCTGCAGGGGCACCGGGGGCGCCGGACATGGTGAAGGCGTTGCGGTCCCAGTCGCAGGACGCGCCGATGCGCTTGAGCTGCTGGATGATGGTGCCGCCACTTTCCGCTTTCCAGTTCCAGACTTTTTCCAGAAACGCCTCACGGCCCAGCTCGCGGCGCGAGGGTTGCTGGGTTTCGGCCAGTTTACGCTCTACCACCATCTGGGTGGCGATGCCGGCGTGGTCCTGACCGGGCTGCCACAGGGTGTCAAAGCCGCGCATTCGGTGCCAACGCATCAGGATGTCCTGAAGCGTATTATTGAACGCGTGACCCATGTGCAGGACACCCGTCACATTCGGCGGCGGGATCATAATGCAGAACGTCTCATCGCGCGAGGCGTTGGCCCCTGCGTTGAATGCACCGGCTTTTTCCCATGCGGCGTACAGGCGGGCTTCGGCTTCGGCCGCGTTAAATGTCTTGTCGAGTGCCATGGCGCACATCCCTCATTTCCGTTTGAAGGGTGATCTAGCCGACAGGCCCGCCAAGGGGAAGGGCAGGCGTGTGATTAACCCGAAACCAGTGGTTCGCGTGCGCCTGTCCGGATGACGTCGGGGTCATATGGCGTGCGGGCAAAAACCTCGCGGACCATGTCGCGAAAGTACGCCAGCGGCAGGGTGTCATAGTCAGGGTCAAAGCTGGACTGGTCCCAACGTTCGCAAAACTCTGCGCAGTCATCAAAGTAGATGTGCCCTTTGAAGCGATCACGTTTGTCGGGGTTACCGCCCACGTGATGGCCGTAATAGACCATCTGGAAATCGCCATGGGTTTGTACACACCAGCTGCATTGCTCGCGCACGAAAGGGCGCAAGATGGTGGCCGCATATTCGTCGTGGTTGTAGGGGGCGTAGATGTCGCCAATGTCGTGCAGCAGAGTGGAGACAATCCAGTCGATGTCCGCCCCGTCCCGCACAGCCCGCGTGGCCGATTGCAGCGAATGGCCCAGCCGCGTGATCTTGTAGCCCGACAGGCCTTCGTCCAGTTCGACCAAAGCATCCAGCAAGCGGTCAGCCGTGCCTTTGGTATGTGCCACTTCGTGCTTGGTCAGAAACGCATATTCCTCGGCGGTGCCGTCCTTCATCTGGGTAAAGTCCACGTGGGTGCGTTTGGCATCATCCATCAGGCATACAGTCCTTTGTTGTTCGCGGTGCCCGCCATCGTCGCTTTGGCTTGCGCGGTTCGAATTTCATCGTAAAGCGCAAGACTGGCGGGGGTAAAGGGGGTGATCGGCGGCGCGAAGTGGATGAAGTTGCCCGCGCGATCCGCGCCACGGGCCAGAATGGCGTAATCCTTGTCGGCGACCTGTTGGGCCACGTCCGGCGTGCAATAGCGGATCACGGCGGCAATGCGGCGATCATCCGTGGTATTGGGGCCGGAGCCGTGGATGGTCAGCCCGTGATGCAATGATATCTGGCCGGGGTGGATTTCGATGGGCACGCGCTGGTCATCGGGGACGTCCACCTGCACCTCCTGACCACGGCTGAGCAAGTTGTCGGGGTCATCCGTATCGGCATGCGGCAGGATCGCTTGTTTGTGGCTGCCTTGCACAAAATCCATGCATCCCGAAGCGGGTGTTGCCGGTGACAGCGCCAGCCACGCTGTCACCAGCCCGTCGATGGCCCCCAGACCCCAATAGGTCAGGTCTTGATGCATTGAGACACGGGCGCGGGTGTTCGGCTCTTTGATAAAGAACTCGACCCCGTATATCAGGATGTCGGGGCCCAGAATGCCCTCGACCACATCCAGAATGCGCGGGTCCGCGCCGATCCGGTGGGCCAGTGGCAGAACACAATGGGCGTTTACGCGCTTGTAGGTGTTCAGTGGCAAGGGCAAGCCATTGTCGCGCCATGTGTCTTCCAACGCCTCAAGCTCTGCCCGCAAGGCAACCGCCTCCTTGGCTGGCATCACGGGCAGCGGAAAAAGATAGCCATCGTCCCAATAGGCCTTCTGCTGCGATGCGCTTAGCCGCCCGTCCGAAAGGGATTGTATGTCAGCCATAAGAACCTCGCTCAGTTTTTCTGATGCTGTTGCTCTAGGCAGGCCCGCGTCTTGCCTGTTTTCGACACGCACAGTTCGTTTTCAGGCCCCTTATGGACAAGAGTGGGTGATTCCGGCCAGCTGCAAGAGCCCATAAAATCAACAAGACTTGCACGTCTATTCGACTAGACACTGGCGCGTGGCAGGCTAGTTTAAAGGCTATATCAAAGACTTAAAAAGCAAGGGCAGCACAGCATGGACAAGTTCGGCAAAAGCCAATCGGTCAGACGCACAGAAGACGTCCGTTTCCTGACCGGCGAGGGGCGTTATGTGGACGACATCGCGCCCGGTGATGCGTTGCACGCGGTCTTTTTCCGCGCCCCTGTGGCGCATGGCGTGATCACGGAACTTGACGTCTCTGATGCGGCTGAAGCAGAGGGCGTGCACGCCGTGCTGACCTGCGCCGATCTGGAAGCGGCTGGCATGAATGTCGCCATGCCGGGCGCGCGGATCAAGAACCGCGACGGCTCTGACGGGGCGGGGCCTGTGCGCCCGATGCTGGCGCGTGACCGCGTCCGCTATGTGGGCGAACCCGTGGCGATGATTGTGGCTGATACGGTGGCACAAGCCCGCGACGCGGCCGAGCTTATCATGTTCGACGCTGATGATCTGCCCGCCAAGGTGGACGTGGCCAAAGGGGGGGAGACGCTGCACGCCGAGGCGCCAGAAAACCTCGCCTTTGACTGGGGCATGGGCGATGAAGCCGCGACAGAAGCCGCCTTTGCTGCCGCTGCCAAAACCGTGTCGCTGGAGGTTGAAGACAACCGCATCATCGTCAACTCGATGGAGCCGCGCGGCTGCTATGCCGAATGGACTGATGGCCGTTTGCACGTGGCCAACAACGGGCAAGGCGTTTGGGTGCACAAGGGCTTTTTGAAAACCGCCTTTGGTCTGGAAGACGACGACATCCGCGTAACCAACCCCGACACGGGTGGCGGTTTCGGCATGAAATCAATGGCCTATAACGAATACTTCTGCTGTGCACAGGCTGCGCGCGTGTTGGGCCGCCCCGTGCGATGGATGTCCGAGCGCACAGAAGCCATGCTGACCGACAACGGCGGGCGGGACCTGACCTCGCTGGCGGAGTTCGCCTTTGACGCGGACAACAAGATCACCGCCTACCGCGTGCGCCAGACCTGCAATCTGGGGGCGTATAACTCGCAGTTTGCCCAGTTCATCCAGACGCAGCTTTTCAGCCGCGTGCTGATGGGCGTCTATGACGTGCAGACCACATGGCTGCAGGTGGACGGGATCTATACCAATACTGTGCCTGTGGATGCCTACCGTGGCGCGGGCCGCCCCGAGGCCATTTATGTGCTGGAGCGCCTGATGGACCGTGCCGCGCGCGAATTGGGCGTGGACCCGTGGGAGCTGCGCCGCATCAACTTCATCAAGCCCGAGCAGTTCCCCTACAAAGCCGCCACGGGCGAGACTTATGACGTGGGTGACTTCAACCTGCTGCTGAACCGGGTGCAAGAGGTGGCCGATACCGCAGGGTTCGCCGCACGCCGCGACGCGGACGCCAAGAAGGGCAAGCTGCGCGGTCTCGGGATTTGTTACTACATCGAAAGCATTCTGGGCGATCCTTCCGAGGGCGCGAAGGTGGTCTTTGAAGACGACGGAACGGTGTCCATCTATGTGGGCACACAGTCGAACGGGCAGGGGCACGAGACGGTTTATGCCGCCTTCCTCAGCGACCAGACGGGGATCCCTGCGGACCGGATTACTGTCATTCAGGGCGATAGTGACCTCATCAAACAGGGGGGCGGCACAGGTGGATCGCGCTCAGTCACCACGCAGAACAACGCGACGCTGGCGACGGTGGGCGCGATGATTGATAGCTTCACCGCCTTTTTGTCAGACGAAATGGGCGTGCCCGCGTCCGAGATCAGTTTTGACGATGAACGCTTCCGCAGCGACGGCTCAAACCTGACACCCACCATGCTGGAGGTGGCCGAGATGGCCCGCGACAAGGGCCGCGATGACCTTCTTAGCCATCACGAACGCGCGACACTGCCTGCGCGCAGCTTTCCAAACGGCGCGCATGTTACAGAAGTGATCGTTGATCCCGATACCGGCGTTGTGACCACGGACCGCTACACGGTGGTGGATGATTTTGGCAATCTTATCAATCCCATGCTTGCCGAAGGCCAGGTGCATGGCGGTGTCGCCCAAGGCATCGGGCAAGCGGTGCAGGAACGGGTGGTCTACGACGAAGACGGCCAACTGCTCACGGCATCGTTCATGGACTATGCCTTGCCGCGCGCGGTGGACCTTCCTTACATTTCCTTTACCTCTGAGCCTGTACCCTCCACAGCCAATATCATGGGCATGAAGGGCTGCGGCGAGGCGGGAACCGTGGGCGCGTTGGCGGCCATTTCAAATGCGGTGCAGGACGCACTATGGGACGCAGGTGTGCGGCAGGCGGACATGCCGTTTACCCCGCACCGCGTATGGGAGATGTTGAATGGCGGGCGGATCGCCGCAGAATAATACCCGCAAGGGCGGGCTTTGGTCGCGGGTCGTTGGGGGCCTGTGGCAGCGGCCTGACGATGACTTTGGTCCGCGCCGCGGGGCCGTCACGCATGTGATTATTCTGGATGGCACATTGTCATCGTTGCGGCCCGAATGTCAGACCAATGTGGGCCGCGCCTACATGCTGCTGCGCGAGCGGCTAGATGACGTGTCGATCTACTATGAACCGGGGCTGCAATGGCGCGACTGGCGTTCTGCCATCGATGTGATGATGGGACGCGGGATCAACGGTCAGATCAAACGGGCCTACGGCTATCTTGCCTCGCGCTATCAGCCCGGTGACCGGATCTTTATGCTGGGCTATTCGCGGGGGGCTTATGCGGTGCGCTCGCTTGCCGGCGTGATGGACCGTGTCGGCCTGCTGCGGGCAGAGCATGCAACGGAGCGGAACGTGCGCCAGGCCTACCGCCACTATGAATGTGCCCCCGATGGTGCAGCCGCAGCGGCTTTCTCGGCGGCGCATTGCCATGACAAGGTCAGGATCGAAGCCATAGGTGTCTGGGATACGGTCAAATCGCTGGGCATCAATGCGCCCGTGCTTTGGCGTATTTCCGAGCGGTGGCATGCGTTCCACAACCATGATCTGAGCGCCATCGTCCGCAACGGCTTTCACGCCTTGGCGCTGAACGAAAGCCGCGTGGCCTATAAGGCGGTGCCATGGACCACACCAGCGGGATTTGAAGGCCGCGTGGAACAGGTCTGGTTCCCCGGCACCCACGGCGACATTGGCGGGCAATTGGGCGGTTATGATGCTGCGCGGCCTTTAGCGAATATCCCGTTGGTGTGGCTGCTGGCGCGGATGGAGGAATGTGGCCTGCCCTTGCCCGCGGGCTGGAACCTGCGGTTTCCCCAGGATGCCACTGCGCCTTCGGTTGGCACGTGGCGCGGTCATGGGCGGGTTTTCATGACGCGGCGCAAGCGGATTGTGGGGGCGGATGCCTCTGAGCGGTTGCATGAAAGTGTCGCGAAACGGGAAAACGCGGTGTCCGATAGCGGCTGGATCGGGCGGCGGGTATTTCGCTAGGGGCGGCTCTTTGCTACGCGCATCGCGGGGTACCGCCGCGCCTCACCCTGCGCTTTTCGGCAACCAGGTCTCAGCCCAGTTGCATCACAATGCAGGTGGTGGACCCGGTGGCATAAAGCTTGCCATCGTCCACACCGCGGATTTCGCCGTGGGCCACGCCAGTGGAGCGGCCCACATGGTCGATGGTGCCGACACAATCGATCTGCATGCCCAGCGGGATGCCCCGCAGAATGTTGATCTTGTATTCCAGCGTTGTGTAGACAGCACCGCGTGGCACGCGGGTCATCACGGCACAGGCCATCGCTGAATCCAGCAAAGTGCCGTACCAGCCGCCGTGCACGGTGCCCATGGGGTTGGTGACATTGAACTCAGGGGCGCCGCGAAAGGTGACAGTGCCATCCGCCACAGCGTGCAAGGCATAGCCCATCGTTTGCCCGATAGGCGGGCCGGGGTTGGTGCCGTCCAGAATGGCCTGCATGAACTCCAGCCCGCTGAGTTGCAGCAACTGATCGCGGGTCAGGAGGTCTGCGGGACTGGTGGCGATGCGCGGCATGGGTGGTCTCCGGACGGCTTGAGGCTACCCCGGATTCTAGTGCTCCCAAGCGCGCCCGCGCAAGCGGTTACGCCACGTCTGAAAGAATAACCTGTGGTGTAACACCAAGCGCGCGGCACACATCGCGGGTCAGGTCCGCACGGTTGAGCGTGTAGAAGTGCAGCGCATCGACGCCCTCATCCACCAACTCGCTGCACATTTCGGTGCACAAAGCGCGCGACAACAGGGCTGGGCGGTCCTCACCGTCGCGGATGGCCGCGTCAAAAGCCTGATCAAGCCATGCAGGGACCGTGGTGCCGCAGCGTGCGGCAAAATTCTTGGCAGACGCCCAGTTCACGACGGGCAGGATGCCGGGCGTGATCGGCTTGTCGATGCCCGCAGCGGCGCAGGCATCACGGAAACGCAGGAAGGTTTCGGCCTCGAAAAAGAACTGGGTGATCGCCTCGTCAGCACCTGCGTCGAACTTGGCTTTGAGCCAGTCGATGCTTTGCTGCATGGACTGTGCGGCGGGGTGCAATTCGGGGTAGGCACCAACACGAATGTTGAAATCCCCGGTCTCGGCGAGTGCTGTAATCAGCGCGCAACTATCGGAAAAGCCTTCCTTGTGGGGCGTGAACGCATCCGCACCCGCCTCAGGATCACCACGCAGGGCTACGATATCGCGCACGCCGGAGCGGGCGAAACCTGCGGCCACCTCCATGGTCTCTTCCTTGCTGGCGCCGACGCAAGTCAGATGCGCCGCTACGGGCAGACCTGAGGTGCGGTGCAACACATGCGCCGCATCCTGCGTCAGGTCCCGCGTGGTGCCACCCGCGCCATAGGTCACCGAGAAGAAGCGGGGTGCCAAGGGCGCCAGGGTCTGCGCCGTATCCCAAAGCTTGAAGGCGGCATCGACGGTGCGGGGCGGGAAGACTTCGAAGGAAACGGCAGGCGTTGTCATGGGATGTCCTTTGTTGGAATGCACCGCTTGTCTCACAGAACCTTATGTGAGACAAATTCATAACATTCATATTTTACATGAGGACAACCTCACATGCATATCGAGTTCCGCCACCTGCGTACCATTCAGGCGATCCATGAGGCGGGCGGTCTGGCGCGCGCGGCAGAGATGATGAACATCACCCAGTCCGCGCTGAGCCATCAGGTCAAAGGGCTGGAGGATCAGGCGGGGGTGGAATTGTTCGTGCGTCGCTCCAAACCGTTGAAACTGTCTCCTGCGGGGCAACGGTTGCTCAAGCTTGCGCAACAGGTTCTGCCGCAAGTGGCGGCCTTACAGGACGAATTTACAGGCCTGCGCGCGGGCAGCACGGGCCGCATGCATATCGCCATCGAATGCCATGCCTGTTTTGAGTGGCTATTCCCCGTGCTGGAGCAGTTTCGCCGCAGTTTTGGCGACGTAGATGTGGACATCCGCCCCGGCCTTGCTTTTGACGCGCTGCCTGCCTTGCTGCGCGAGGAGGTGGATTTGGTTGTCTCCTCGGACCCCGAAGAGCTGCCCGGTGTCGAATTTGTCGAACTCTTTGATTACCAAGCGGTTTTCGTTGCTGCCTCCAGCCATCCGCTGGCGCAGAAAGACTATATCGATGCTGCTGATTTCCGCAAAGAGACGCTGATTACCTATCCGGTTGAGCGGACACGTCTGGACGTTTTCAGCCAGTTGCTGATCCCCGCCAAGGTGGAGCCCGCAGCCATCCGTCAGGTGGAACTCACGGCGGTGATCTTGCTGCTTGTCGCGTCCAACCGCGGGGTGTCGGTGCTGCCGGACTGGGTGGTGCGCGAGGTTAAGTATTCGTCCGACTACGTCACGCGGCCCCTGACCAAGGACGGCGTGACGCGCAGGCTTTATGCCGCTGTGCGCACGGATGATCTGGAAAAGCCCTTTATGGTCAGACTGTTGCAGCTTGCAGGCGAAGAGGCGCGCAAGCTGCAAAGGGCTTAGGGTCAGAACCCTAGATCACCTTGACGATGGCTTT
>CALAIJ010000254.1 GCA_937923365.1 uncultured Sulfitobacter sp. | reverse complement strand
CATGCGCGCATCCGGAAAGCCGATGGGCAGCATGATCCCGTCAGAGGAGCCGTCGGTCATGGTCTTGACCGCCTGATCCCAGTTCACCTGCAATCCGGTATAGCCGTCGCCATCGTCCAGACCTGTGGCAATCTTGATGATGCCGCGCGCGTTGGTCAAAGCGCCCCCGCGAGGCGGGCCGTTAAAGATGATCTTGCCTGCGATGTCCTCGTAGCCGCCAAAGTTCTTGGACTCGAATGCCGACAAGGCGAAGGTGCCCAGACGGTACGTGTAGAGAACGCTCAGGCCATCTGCCAGCTCCTTGCCCTTTTCAGGACCCAGCTTGGCGTAGGGGCCAATGCCGCGTGACAGCAGGAACGGCAGGATAAAGGGTGTCGCGGTGATGTCCGTTTTACCCTCGGCCGTGTTCTGCAACGAGTTGGTCAGCGTCTGACCGGTGGCGACCTGTACGTTGGCGATCCCCGCTTCGGAGGCAAATTCGCCAAGGCTCAGGACAGTTGTGCCCGGAATACCGCCTGCGCCCGCGGTCTCTGCGGTCATGTTGGCCTGCGCAAAAGCGGAGGTCGCTGCAAGACCCGTGGCCAGCACAGCGCCTGCCATAAAGTGAAGTGGTTTCATGTGGTTGTTCTCCCTTGGTATGGTGCGGCGTTTCCCGCTTTGGGCCTTGATGCGGATTGTTCCGCTTTGGTGAAGGCCCATTAGTTGTTTTGTGAAGTAAATCCTGCGGTGTTTTTGGCTGTGGGTCAACGCTCAAGATTGGTATGAAGGACAATTATGGCGTCACAAGATTGAACCACATTTCAAACGGGTCATGCAAATCCAACCAACGTTGAACAACACCTGCATCGCCAGTGATCTTAACGCCTTGTTCTTGCGAATTTTTTACACTCAACCTGCCCGCGGCGAGCTGCTCCAAAGCGGCCTGCGTCAACACCACTTCGGCAGCAACGTCCCCATGGGTGGCATCCGCGCCGGTGCGCGAAAATGCGGTCTGGCGGATCACTTCGACGCGCACAGGCGTGCCATCCACAACAAAGCGCAGCGCAAACGAGACGTCCGTCGCCCGAGCGGGGTTCAGCCGCAAGGCCATCGCGTCAAACCAGTCTATCGGGTCAAGTTCCGCCGCCAGGTCCGCGTTGCGGCCTCCTGCAGCGGGCAGCGCTTTGACGCCCTGCTCAAGGTCTTGTGCGCCTTTCAGGTAGACGTTGCGCATGATCCCAGATTCCGCGCGGTAGCCCATGTTGCGATAGACTTGAGCAAGCGGCGCATGCGCTTCGCTGTGGCCTGCAAAAACCGCATGGTTGAGCAATGTCGCGGCCCATTGCAGGTCATCGGCCTCTACTGCCTTCTGCGCGAGGGTGAGAACCTTTGCCACACCACCAAGGGCTTTGACATAGCGCGCGCCTGCGTCCTCGGGGGGGAGAGGATCAAGGCTGACGGGGCGACCATCATAAAAGCCAAAATACTTTTGATAGATCGCCCGTGCGTTGAACGTCAGTGATCCGTAATACCCACGCCCGTGAAAGGTCTCGCCCAGCCAGTCGGGCTCTGTGATCAGGGCGGCAATCTCATCAGGGCCGTGGCCCAGATTGGCCAGCCTGAGTGTCTGGTCATGCATGTATTTATACAGATCGCGCTGTTGGGCGAGGAACAAGAGCACCGCATCCTGTCCCCAGACAGGCCAGTTGTGTGAATTGACCAGCGTGTCAGTGCGGTCGCCGAACAGCAGCAAAGCTTCGTCAATACAGCGTGCCCAGACGCGGGCGTCGCGCACTTCAGCGCCACGCGGTGGCAACAGGTTGTGCATGTTCTGCGTGCAGACCTCAGCCATGCACAGCACGCGGCTTTGAGGCAGGTAAAAGGTAAATTCGGCGGGCGCTTCGGTGCCCGAGGCCATCTGGAATTCGAACTCTACGCCATCGATTATGCGGGTCTCTCCTGTCGTGCTGATGTGCTCTGTCGGAGGGGCGAAACCGCGCGTGCCGCGCCCCGGTGTTTTGCCGATACCACCGTCGACCAGCCCTTCGGCCCCCCAAGGCAGCCCTATCCCGAATTGATAGGTGGCGCGCCGCGCCATGGCATTGCCGCCAAGGATGCCCTCGGACGCGGCATAGGTGGTGAAATGTTCTGGCGCATAGATCGGCGGATAGGCGGCAGGGTCATCGCCCACGACCCCTTTGATCCCGCCAAAGTGGTCGGGATGGCAGTGTGTCACGACCACTGCGCTGACCGGACGCGGTCCCAGCGTGTCGTTGATCATGTGCAATACGGCGGAAGATGTCTCACGCGTCATCAACGGATCTACGATGATCCAGCCAGTGTCGCCGCGCACCACGGTGATGTTGGCGTAGTCACATCCACGGGCCTGCCAGACACCGTCGCAAACCTCGAACAGACCACTGATCTTGTTCAGTTGCCCGTGCCGCCAAAGGGACTGGTTCACACTGTCGGGGCAGGGCGCGTCAAGAAAATCGAACCACGCGGAGTTCCACGCCTCGCCCCCGTCACCGCGGGTTACGGGCCCTTCGGGAAGTGTCGCAATCAAACCGCGGCTGGCGTCCTCAAACGCCTGTCTGTCTTCAAGCGGCAGGCGTTCAGCCACGGCACGGTTGTAAGCTGCGGTGCTGGGCAGAACAGTCATGGGCGCGCTTTCTCATTGTTCTTTCGCAGGATGCGGAAAGGACAGGCGCGAAGTCAAGGTTGCTGGCAAATGCAGCAACGCATGAAAAACCCCGCAGCGTTTCCACTGCGGGGCGCGGTCCCCGGCGTTTCGGGGTGGGGGGACACACCGGGGTGTCGGGGCTACGCGGCCTTGGGTTTGAGCGTGCCAACGGTGACATCCAGCACCTGCTCGCGGCCCTTGCGCAGGACGGTAACGGGGGCTGTCGTCTCGGGCGGCAGGATCGCCACGGCGCGGGTGAGGTCGCGCAGTTCTTCGATCTTGGTGCCATTGAAGGACAGGATGATGTCGCCCTTGCGCAGACCAGCATCGTCGGCGGGGCTGTCCTTGCTGACCGCTTCGATCACGGCGCCCTTGGGTGCATCATACCCCAGCACATTGGCGACTTCCTCGGTCATGGGGCGGATGTTCACGCCCAGCCAGCCGCGCGCGATTTTGCCATCATCCGCCAGATCGGCAACCACCGTTTGAACCAGATCGGCAGGCACGGCAAAGCCGATCCCGACAGACCCGCCCCCCGGAGAGATGATCGCGGTGTTCACGCCAATCACATCGCCATCGTTGTTAAAGAGCGGTCCGCCAGAGTTGCCTCGGTTGATCGCTGCATCCGTCTGGATGAAATCGTCGAAGGGCCCCGCGTTGATGTTGCGCGACAAGGCCGAGATGATACCGGAGGTCACTGTGCCACCCAGACCGAAGGGGTTGCCGACGGCCACAACTTCGTCGCCCACGCGCAGGCCGTCCGTGGTGCCAAAATCAACGGTTGGCAGGTCGACATCTGCCTCGATTTTCAGCAGGGCAATGTCGGTCATCGGATCAGCACCCACAACGGTCGCGTCAAATTTGCGCCCGTCTGCCAGCTTGACAGACACGGTCTCGGCGCCTGCAACCACATGGGCGTTGGTCACGATCTGGCCGTCCTCGGAGATGATAAAGCCTGAACCCAAACCGCCACGGCGCGGCTGGTTGTCCTGCGGCACCATTTCTTCGAAGCGGCGGCGCAACTCTTCGGGAATGTTATCGGGCAACTGGCTTTGCGCAGTTTGCGCAGCCCCCTCCACCTCGATGAAAACCACAGCGGGGGATACCGCTTCGACTAGATCGCCGTAGCCGCCTGCAGGGACCGCATGTGCGGGTGAGGGGGTCAGCGTCATCGCGGATGTGCCCAGCAGGGCGGCCGTCAGGGCAAATGCAGTCGTTGTTTTGGTCAGGATGGGTGTCATGTCATGCTCCTCGCATCTTTTGTCTGGCACAACAGATGGGGGGCAGGGCATACAAAGGGCTGCGCGGGTGTATACAAATTTGTGAGATTTGCGCAGGTGTGCTGCAACGCTCCTAAATAGCAGGTATCAACGACACCATGCAGGGACCCATATGAAAATTCTCGTGGTCGAAGACGACGCCACCACTGGTACTTACATTGCGCGGGG
>CALAIJ010000253.1 GCA_937923365.1 uncultured Sulfitobacter sp. | reverse complement strand
CGTTTTGATTTTGCGGATGCGGGTATGGATGTCAGCGCGGGTGATTTCATCCATGCGCTTGCGACCAAAACGAAAGTGCGCATCAAGCCGTTTGCGATAGTAGTCTACCGTGTTCTTTTTGTTCTTAGCCTCGCAGGCTTCGAGAAACAGCTCACGAGCTTCCTTGAACGAAATGCTGCGCTTCTGTTCAATGCCAAGCGTAACTTCTGCCAAGAGCTTTCGTGCCTGCTCACGGGCTTGCTTCAGTGTGATGGTCGGGTAGCGCCCCAGTGTCTCTCTCTGACGATTGACCCCATGGACCACTACAAAGCTCTTGGTACCACCTTGCGATACCCGCACACCAAAGCCTGAGATGCTCTCGTCCCAGTAGGTTGCTTGCCCCTTTTCTGGTGGAGGCAGAGACTTCAATGCAATGTCAGTGAGATTTAGTTTGGGCATAGTCTTAGGCTCATCATAGGCTCTAAAATATCGGGTGTAGGGGCGTATTTCAGTGTTCTGCTATGTTCACCAATATCAGGTAAGTATATGTAAAACAACAGATATATGGATGGTATGTTCAGCTATGATTTTTGCCTAACGAGAATTGAAAATCCTCGTGTCGGTGGTTCGATTCCGCCCCCGGGCACCATTTAAGCCAGTATTTACAAATCTTATGCGATAGTCGACTTGTGTCTATTGGCGCGATTCTGGCTTTCACATAGCTTACACACTCTGACACATGTTAGAGGGTGCGTTTGGCGTTGGCTGAAAAACATCCAATTTTGGGCGGCAAAGTTCATGTCTACAAAGGACCGCGTAGCGCGGTCTGGCAGTGTTCGACCTATATCGAGGGCAAGAACCGGCGGGTCAGTACTTCAGAGAAGAGCCTCGCAAAGGCCAAAGAATTTGCGGAGGATTGGTATCTTGATCTACGGGGCAAGAAGGCCCGTGGAGAACTGGTTGCAGAAACCAAGCCAACTGACCTGCACCGCCCCTCTGATCACAAGCAGTCGTTCAACCGGATTCTAGCTGAAACCGATCCCAAGATTGACCGCAAAGGCAATCGATCGCTCTATTCCCTGAGGCGCAGCTACTGGACCTGCCGCGCTTTCTTGCCACCCCAAGTGCGCGCCCAGCCGCTGGCCGTTTGAATGTGACGGGGCTTTCCCAGCCGAATGTGGGGCGACGGCGTCGCAGATCGAGGGGGTCCTTGATGCATTCAAAGATTGCCATGCCTACCTGTCTGCTCTGCCACACCTTAGTCGTCAGGATGAGGCAAGCTCGTCCTTTCATCAAATACCGCTTTCTGTCCCCCCAAGCGCAGACATCTGCCACCCGAGGATGACGCCCCAGACTGGCATCCAAAGCGGAGCTGACATCCGCTTGGCCCATTGCAGAAGATGGGTGGTGACATGGCAAAACAATTCAGCCTACCGTGACGCCCATGAAGAATGATCCCTTGCTTGCCCCGTTCCAGTTGCGGCACCTGACGCTGCGCAATCGCATCATGAGCACTGCACATGCGCCTTCCTATGAAGAGGGCGGGCATCCGCGGGATCGATACCGTTTGTATCACGAGGAAAAGGCAAAGGGAGGTGTCGGACTGACGATCATTGGCGGCTCAACGAACATTGCGCCCGATAGCCCGTCTGTTTTTGGCCAACTCTATGCGGGCGATGACAGCATCCTTCCATGGTTTAGAAAACTGACTGATGGCGTGCGGTCGCATGGTGCGGCAGTGATGTGCCAGATCACGCATATGGGGCGGCGAACGGCGTGGGATGATGGGCATTGGCTGCCGGTGGCCGGTCCGTCCGGGACCCGCGAGAGAGCGCACCGCTCGTTTCCCAAAGTGATGGAGATCGAAGACATCAATCGCGTTATTGCCCAATTCGCGCAGGCAGCAAGGCGCTGCCAGCAGGGCGGTTTCGACGGGATCGAACTCTTGTCCCATTCCCATCTTCTGGGCCAGTTTCTGTCGCCTTTGGTCAACAAGCGCACGGACGATTATGGCGGGTCTCTCGACAACCGGTTGCGGCTGACGTTGCAGGTTCTCGAGGCGGTGCGGGGCGCCGTCGGGCCTGATCTTGTTCTGGGGATGCGCGTCACGGGGGATGAATTGTCCGCAGGTGGCCTGGAGGCGGATGAATGCATCAAGATTGCGGAACGGATCGCGGCGACGGGCGCGGTGGATTTTCTGAACGTCCTCGCGGGGGCCCCTTACGATGATCTGGGGCTTGCAGGGTGGGTGCCGCCCATGGGCATGCCTTCGGCCTCGTATCTGACGGTAGCGGGGCGCATCCGGAAGGCCGTGGATGTGCCCATTTTCCATGCAGGCGGTGTGGCCGATATTGCAACGGCCCGCCATGCGGTGGCGGGGGGCCATGTAGACCTGATCGGGATGACACGCGCGCATATGGCGGACCCCTATCTGGTTGCAAAGCTGGCGCGCGGCGACGAGGACCGCATTCGCCCTTGCGTCGGGTTGGGCTATTGCGTGGACCGCGTGAACCAAGGTAAATCAGCGGTTTGCGGGCATAATGCGGCCACGGGCCGCGAAGCATCGATGCCCCATCTGATTGCTACCGCGGATCTTGCCAGAAAGGTCGTGGTCGTTGGTGGCGGGGTTGGCGGGCTGGAAGCCGCACGCATCTGTGCGTTGCGCGGGCACGCCGTCACCCTGTTCGAAGCCAGCGACCGCCTTGGTGGACAGGTAAAGCTGGCCAGCGCCGGTATGACCCGCCGCCAGATCTGGGGCGTCGCGGATTGGTTGATAGGTGAGGTTGCACATCTGGGTGTTGATGTCCGCATGAACACTCTAGCCGAAACCGACGAGGTTCTGGCCGAAGACCCCGACCTGGTGGTTATTGCAACAGGCGCATGGCCGGACCCCGCTGAGGTTGAAGGGGCGGGTCAGACGATCTCCGGTTGGGATGTTCTCTCGGGTGAAGCGCGGCTGGCGGGCGAGGTCCTGTTGTTCGACGAGGTCGGCGATCATCCCGCGTTGGTCTGCGCTGACGTGATGGCCCGCATGGGATGCGCGGTCCATCATGTGTCGCCCGATCGCACAACGGCGCATGACCTTGGCCCCACAAATTCTGCGGTGGTGCTGCGCGATCTTGCACGACAAGGCGTGACTTTCGCGTGCTTTCAGGATTTGGTCAGCGTGGCGCCTGTAGGTAATCGCAAAGAGGTCACGCTGCGCCATGTACTGACAGAAGAGACCAGCATTCGGGTGGTCGATCATGTGGTCATCGAACATGGCGCAACCCCGATGGATGCGCTTTTTCACGGCTTGAAAGCGGGGTCGCCGAACAACGGTCAGGTCGATCAAACAGCGATGGTGGCGGGGA
>CALAIJ010000252.1 GCA_937923365.1 uncultured Sulfitobacter sp. | reverse complement strand
GTCGCGCTGATCTTTGATTATGCCTCCCACATGGCATGGAACGTGCTGCCGCAGGGCGCGGATTTTGACTATTTCCGGCTGGTGTTCGACATCTATCGCGGGTTGCGCGGTCTGGGCCTGTCTGTGGATATCCTGCCTGCGACAACAGATGATCTGACAGGGTACCAACTGACCTTCGCACCGGGTCTTGCCCATATTCCTGAGCCTTTGATGCAAGCCATCAAGAACGCGCCGGGGCATTGTGGCATTGGCCCGCGCAGCAATCTTGTGACGGACGAATTGACCATCACGACGCCACTCGGTCCCAACATTCCGGGGATTGATGTGCAGGTAACTCGGGTCGAAAGCCTGCCCCCAAGCACGGCCCTGCCCGTAAAGGGGGGCGGCAGCGTCCAGCATTGGTTTGAGACATTGGAGGGCACGGCGGATGTCCTGATGGAATCCGAAGACGGACAGACCTTCGTGCGAACCGACAACGACATCTGCTATATGGGCGGCTGGCCGGACCCTGAACTGTGGCAGCGTATCCTTGTTGCCCTTTGCGAAGAACGCAACATCCCTCATGCCATTCTCCCGGATGGCCTGCGTCTGCGCGACACGGCCACGCACCGCTTTGCCTTTAACTACGGGCCCAAGCCTGTGACGTGGGAGGGGGTCGAAATTGCCCCGGCAGATTGCCATTGGTGGCCTTTGGACGCGCCGCCTATTTAGCGGTGTCTGTCAGCTCTTCCAGCAGATCGAGCAATTGCGCCAGCTTGTCTGCGCCAAAGCGCGCCTCGAGTGCAGCAGCGATGCGCGCGCTTTCCTGCGCATGATCTTTCAAAACCTTTCGGCCTGCGTCCGTGATTCTCACGATTGATTTGCGGCGGTCATTGCGGTCCTCGGACCGTGTGAGCAACCCCTCTACCTCCATAGCACGCAGCATCCGTGTCAGGCTGGGCAGCAACAGGCAGGCCGCACGGGCAAGAGCGGTCTGCTCCATTGGGCCACTTTCATCCAAGACCCTGATAACACGCCACTTTTGCTCGGATACGCCGCTTTGGGACAGCATCTCGCGGACGGGTGACATGACGGTCTCACGCGCCCGCAATAAGGCGATTGGCAGGGATCGGTCCGTACGACTAAGGCTCATCTGCGGTCATTCCTGTTGACAAGGGCGCGCCCATTACTTAACAAAGCAAGTATATCTGCTGCCGAGGGCATATGCCACATTTTCATATCGACTATTCCGCCAATCTTGAAGAGCGCATGGATATCGCCGCGTTTTGCGAATGTATCCGCATGGCTGCAATTGAAACCGGTATCTTTCCCCTAGCAGGCATTCGCGTCAGAGCGATACGGGCGAACCACGTGGTCATGGCGGACGGCAACCCCGACCACGCCTACCTTGACCTGTCGATCCGTCTGCGTGCAGGCCGTACCGTGCAGGCCAAGACAGAGGCGACAGCGCATATCTTCGCCGCAGCAGAGGCGTTTTGCGCCGATGTGCAAGCCACCTCATCCTTCATGCTGTCGCTCGAGATGCGCGACATTGATCCGGCGCTGTCGCCCAAGACCAGCTCCATACGCCAATACATTCCGGGAGAGACCACATGAGCGATCTAGAGACCCATCAAGCCAAACTGGCCCCGTTTTTGGCACAGCAAAAGGATGGCATCCTGAACCTGATCGGCGGACAGTCCGTGGCGGCTGCTTCCGGCAGGACTTTCGCCACCACGTCACCGGTGGATGGCAGTCATATCGCAGATGTGGCCCGCTCGGATGCCGCTGATATTGATGCGGCAGCCCAAGCGGCCAAGGCGGCCTTTCCGGCATGGGCCGCGATGGACGGAAAAGCGCGCAAGAAGCTGCTGCACAAGGTCGCGGACGCCATCGTCGAGCGTGCCGAGGAAATCGCCCTCTGCGACTGTTGGGACACGGGCCAGGCGTACCGGTTCATGTCCAAGGCCGCCCTGCGCGGCGCGGAAAACTTCCGCTTTTTCGCAGACATGGCGCCCGCTGCGCGCGACGGGCAATCACTGCCTACCGCCAGCCACATGAACGTGACCAGCCGCCAGCCCATCGGACCGGTGGGCGTCATCACCCCGTGGAATACGCCCTTTATGTTGTCCACATGGAAGATCGCCCCCGCATTGGCCGCAGGCTGCACAGTGGTGCACAAACCCGCTGAGTTTTCCCCACACACCGCGCGCCTGCTGGCAGAGATTTGCCGCGACGCAGGGCTGCCTGACGGGGTGCTGAACCTTGTCAACGGCATGGGCGAGGACGCAGGCCGCGCCCTGACAGAGCATCCGGACATCAAGGCCATCGCCTTTGTGGGCGAAAGCAAGACAGGCTCTGCCATTATGAAGCAGGGTGCCGATACGCTGAAGCGTGTCCACTTCGAGTTGGGCGGCAAGAACCCCGTGGTGGTGTTTGACGATGCCGATCTGGACCGTGCCTTGGATGCCGCGATCTTTATGATCTATTCGCTCAACGGGGAGCGTTGCACATCGTCTTCCCGCCTGTTGGTGCAAAAATCCATCGCCGCCGAGTTCCAGAAAAAGCTGGTCGCGCGTGTCAATCAGATCAAAGTGGGCAATCCGCTGGATCCCCAAACCGAAATCGGTCCGCTGATCCACCAGATACACCTCGACAAGGTCGTGTCCTACTTTGACGTCGCCCGCAACGAGGGCGCGACCATCGCGGCAGGCGGCAAGGCGATGGAAGGGGATGGCTGCTATGTGCACCCTACCCTGTTCACGGACGCGCGCCCCGACATGGCCATCGCCCAAGAGGAAATCTTTGGCCCTGTGCTGACCGTGATCCCCTTTGAGGACGAAGACGAGGCGCTGAGCATTGCCAATGACGTGGCCTACGGGCTGGCGGGATACCTCTGGACCAATGACATCACCCGCGCCTTGCGGTTCTCGAATGCGCTTGAGGCGGGCATGATCTGGGTCAACTCGGAAAACGTGCGCCACCTGCCCACCCCCTTTGGCGGGGTCAAGGCGTCGGGCATCGGGCGCGATGGCGGGCATTGGAGCTTTGATTTCTATATGGAACAAAAGAACATCGCGATCGCCTTGGGCAATCACAAGATCACGCAACTGGGGATGGGATAATGCCGATACCTGCACCGAACCTGTATCCGCCTTTCAACATTGTGCGCCTGTCGCATGTTGAACTATGCGTGACTGATCTGGCATGGGCCCGCGCGTTCTATGTGGACACGCTGGGCCTGCAAGTCACACACGAGGATGCAAGCGCGATCTACCTGCGCGCCATGGAAGAGCGCGGCCACCACTGCGTCATCCTCAAACAGGCAAAGGCCGGATCGGTCGGGCGCTTGGGCTTCAAGGTCTGGGACGAGGATGAGCTGGACAAGGCGGAAGGCTGGTTCAAATCCCGCGATCTGCCCACCGCATGGATAGAGCGCCCGTTTATGGGTCGCGTCCTGCAAACCCGCGATCCGTGGGGGGTACCGTTGGAATTCTACGTCCAGATGGACCGCCTGCCGACGATCCACCAGCAATACAAGCTCTACCGCGGTGTGAAGCCATTGCGCATCGATCACTTCAACCTGTTCTCGCCGGACGTCGACGGGGCGGTCGCCTTTTACGGCGATATGGGCTTTCGCGTCACGGAATATACCGCGGACGAGGACACGGGCCGCACATGGGCCGCGTGGATGCAACGCAAGGGTGGCGTGCACGACATCGCCTTTACCAACGGCCATGGGCCCCGCCTGCACCATCTGGCCTTTTGGGTGCCGACCCCGCTGAACATCATCGATCTGCTCGATCTGATGAGCACCACAGGCTACGTCAAGAACATCGAACGCGGACCGGGGCGTCATGGTATCTCGAACGCATTTTTCCTTTATGTGACGGACAAGGACGGCCACCGGACGGAAATCTACTGTTCTGACTATCAGACCATTGATCCGGATATGGAGCCGATCAAATGGGACCTTACGAATCCGCAGCGCCAGACCCTGTGGGGTGCCCCTGCCCCGCGCAGCTGGTTCGAGGAAGGATCGCTCTTTGACGGCGCAGAGACCCGTGATAGCGATCTCAAAGCGCAGCCCATTATCGCGCCATAGATGCCGCACAGAACTTTGCGCCAAAGGACATAGCCATGAACTGGGACGATTTCGCCAGTTGGGGAGAGAAGATTTCCCACTGGGCCGCTGACTACCATCGCGACATTCGTGACCTTCCCGTGCGCGCGCAAACCGCCCCCGGAGAGATTGCTGCAGCGCTGCCCGCCACGCCGCCCGAAGGGGCCGAGGCGATGGACACCATCATGACCGATTTCGAGCGGATCGTGATGCCTGGGATCACCCATTGGCAGCACCCGCGCTTCTTTGCCTACTTTCCGGCAAACGCCGCCCCCCCGTCGATGCTGGCAGACATGTTGATCACCACAATCGCGGCACAGTGCATGCTTTGGCAAACATCGCCCGCCGCGACTGAAATGGAAGGCGTGATGATCGACTGGCTGCGCCAAGCCCTTGATCTGCCGCCGGGTTTTACTGGCGTTATCCAGGACAGCGCGTCCTCTGCAACACTTTCGGCTGTGCTGACGATGCGCGAACGGGCAACCAAGTGGCGTGGCAATCGCGAAGGGCTGAACGGTCTGGGCGCTTTGCGCATCTATTGCTCTGAACAATGCCATTCCTCGATTGACCGCGCCTGCTGGGTGGCGGGCATCGGGCAGGACAATCTGGTCAAGATCGGCACCTCTGGCAGGGGCAATCATGCAATGGATACGGATGCACTTGCTGCCGCCATTGCTGCTGACCGCGCTGCGGGACACATCCCTGCCGGTATCATCGCGATCACCGGTGGTACCGGCATGGGCGCCTGCGATGATCTTGCTGCGGTGGCAAAGATTGCGCGCGCGGAAGACCTCTACACGCATCTGGACGCCGCTTGGGCAGGCTCTGCGATGATCTGCCCCGAATACCGCGCAGCCTTCTGGCCGGGTGTGGAGCATTTCGACAGCATCGTCTTTAACCCCCACAAATGGCTTGGCGCACAGTTTGACTGCTCTGTGCAGTTCCTGCGCGATCCGACGCAACAGTTGAACACCCTCAAGATCGAACCGGAGTATCTGAAGACATCCGGCGCGGCGGTCACGAACTACTCGGAATGGACGATCCCCCTGGGCCGCCGGTTCCGGGCGCTGAAGCTGTGGTTCCTGATCCGCTCTTACGGGCTTGAAGGGCTGCGCGGCCGCATCCGCAATCATGTCGCCTGGACAGGCGAGTTATGTGAGGCCCTGCGCGAAATGGAGCCGTTCGAGATCGTCACCGAGCCGATCCTCAGCCTGTTCAGTTTCCGCTGCCCGGGGGACGATGCCATGCAACAACGCCTTGTCGACGCGCTGAACGACGATGGCCGGATCTACCTGACCCAAGGGATGCACGAGGGCCGCAAGATGATCCGCTTTTCGGTGGGTCAATTCGACTGTACCCGCGACGATGTCATGATCGCGGCAGACGTCATCCATGAAATCTGGGAGAGCCTGCAATGAAATTCGCAACCGTCACGATAGAGGGCCGCACGGCTTGGGGCCAGATCACCGATGAAGGCTTTCATGATCTCTCAGCGCTCTACCCGCAATGGGCCAGCCTGCGCGATGTGATAACCGAAGTCGGGTTGGAAAACCTGCCAAAAGCCGCTGCGACACCGCAAGTCTACAGCAACTTCACCTATCAAATTCCCGTCCCCAACCCTGAGAAAATCATCTGTGTCGGCGTGAACTTCCCCGATCGCAATGCGGAGTACAAAGACGGACAGGAAGCGCCGCCGAACATGTCCCTCTTCCCCCGCTTTCCACGCTCATTTGTAGGTCACGGAGTGCCTCTGACGCGCCCGCCGGAATCCGAAAAGCTCGACTACGAAGGCGAGATTGCAATTGTCATCGGCAAAGGCGGCCGCCGCATCCCCCAAGACAGCGCACTAAGCCATATCGCGGCCCTGACCCTGTGCAACGAAGGCACGATCCGCGATTGGGTCCGCCACGCGAAATTCAACGTCACCCAAGGCAAGAATTGGGACGGCTCGGGCGCGATGGGGCCATGGCTTATTCCGTTTAACAACGACGCACAAATCGTTGATGTTGAACTGAAATGCGAAGTAAATGGTGAGACGCGGCAGCTTGACCGCACAGGCCGCATGCTGTTTCCGGTGGCCCGCCAGATCGCCTATATCTCTACCTTCACCACGCTGGTGCCCGGCGATATTATCGTGACAGGCACGCCCACAGGTGCAGGCGCGCGCTTTGATCCGCCAAGGTTCCTGAAACCGGGTGACACGATCACCGTCAGCGCCGAAGGCATTGGTGCATTGACCAATGGCGTGGTGGACGAATGACCCCCGATCAGATCAACGCCGCCGCTCAAACCCTTGTGGACGCTGAGAAATCAGGCGTTCAATGTCTTCTCATAAGTCTTGCAAATCCTCAGATGACGCTGGATGACGCTTATGCTGTGCAGGACGCTTTTGTAGCTGCCAAAATGGCGTCAGGCCTCAAACAGATCGGCTGGAAGATTGGCCTGACCAGCCGCGCAATGCAGCAAGCGCTTAACATCACCACCCCCGATTCAGGGGTGCTGCTGGAAGATATGCTGTTTCACTCGGGCGATACCGTCGCAAAAAGCCGCTTTATCGAACCACGCATCGAGGCGGAGATTGCTTTTGTCATGAAATCAGACCTTTCTGGCGCAAAGCTCACCCGAGAAGACGTGCTGACGGCAACTGAATTCGTGGCCCCTTCGCTGGAAATTCTCGACACGCGGATACTTCGCCAGGACCCAGCCACGGGTACGCCACGCATCATCTACGACACTGTCAGCGACAATGCCGCCAATGCGGGTGTGGTTCTGGGGGCAGCACGCCATGCCCCCGACGCGCTGGACCTGCGCTGGACCGGTGCCATCGTCAGCCGCAATGGCGTGGTGGAGGAAACCGGTCTTGGCGCAGGCGTGCTGAATGATCCTGTCATGGGCATCGTCTGGCTGGTGGAACGGCTCGCACAATACGGGCGGGGTCTAAGCGCGGGGGACATCGTCCTTTCAGGCTCCTTCATCCGGCCGTTGGAGGCCCCTTCCGGATCAGAGATAGCCGCAGATTTTGGACCCTTTGGTCGGGTTGACCTCTCATTCGCTTGAGGGTCTGAAAACGACATCTCCTGTCGGACGTGTCACGCGACAC
>CALAIJ010000251.1 GCA_937923365.1 uncultured Sulfitobacter sp. | reverse complement strand
GCAAAGCGACAGCTAAGGGAGACCGGCAATGAGCGCGGACACACAGGTATTGGACGAAGCGGCGGTTGCGAGTTATCTTACGCGGCACTTGCCGGGTTTTGCAGGGCCTATGGAGGTCACTAAGTTCCAGACGGGGCAATCCAACCCTACGTTCATGCTCAAGACGCCGACGCACAACTACGTGCTGCGGCGCAAGCCACCGGGCGTTCTGTTGAAATCAGCCCATGCGGTGGATCGGGAATTTCGCGTGCAAAAGGCGCTCGAAGCATCAGATGTACCTGTCTCGAAGATGCATCTGCTCTGCGAGGATGACGCGGTGATCGGCTCGATGTTCTACATCATGGACTACATGCCTGGGCGGAATTTTAATGAGCCTGCGATGGAGGGCCTTACGCCCAAGGATCGCAGCGGGGTGATCGATGAAATGGGCCGGGTGCTGGCCGCTTTGCATGATGTGGATATCAACACCGTTGGACTGGCTGATTATGGCCCCGAAGGCAGCTACTTTGAACGACAGGTGGCGCGCTGGTCCAAACAGTACCGCGCCTCCGAGACACAAAAGAACCCGGCGATGGATGAGTTGATAGCCGCTCTGGTTGATGCAAAGCCCGAGGATGACGGCCAGCGTACGCTCGTGCATGGGGATTACCGGTTGGACAACATGATCTTTGATGCAAACGCAACGCAGTGCCGCGCGGTGCTGGATTGGGAACTGTCTACCATCGGGCATCCCTTTGCCGATCTGGCGGGCGTCATCATGCAATGGCAACTTCCAGCAGGCACCGAAGGGCGCGGCATGGGTGGACTCAGCCGCGCAAAGCTGGGTCTGCCAACAGATCAGGAATTTATCGCCAAATACTGCCAGCGGCGCGGGCTGCACGGCATCGACAACTTTGGATACTACCTTGGCTTTTGTTTCTTTCGCATGGCCGCGATCATTCAAGGTGTGCTAAAGCGGGGTTTGGATGGCAACGCCTCCAACCCGGAACGCGCTTTGAAACTGGGCGCGTTCGTTCCGGTATTTGCACAACACGGCCTCGACGCATTGGGCCGAGACTAAGGAACCGATGGACGACTTTCACGACGACAGCGCAAACAAGGACCGTAATTTTGTCACCGCCTTGGCGCGTGGGCTGGACGTGTTGCGCTGTTTTCACCATGGCGAGACCAATCTGACCAACTCCGACTTTTCCGAGCGGACCGGTCTCCCAAAGGCCACGATATCGCGCCTGACCTACACTTTGTGTAAGTTGGGCTATCTGGCAACGTGTCACCGGGCAGGCACCTACAGGTTGAGCGCGGGTGTGTTGGATCTGGGGTTCGCCGTGTTGTCCGCGATAGATATTCAGGAGCTTGCCCAACAGGAAATGGATCGTCTGCGCGACGGTCCGAACTCCTACATCACCGTCGCCTTGGGAGAGCTTGATAAACTGGAGGTGGTTTATGTCGCCACTTCCACATCGCGTGAGGGCGTCGCATTGGTCGTGCGCATCGGCAGTCGGCTACCCGTGTTCACATCCGCAATCGGGCAGGCGATCCTTGTCGGTTTGCAGGATGATGCCCGTGAAGCTGTCTTCGAAGTCGCAGGCCGGGAAAGCCCGGAGACCGAATTGGAGGGCCGAAAACGGTTTGCAGAGGCCAAGTCTGTCTATGAGGAAAAAGGGTTCTGCACTGGCTATGGTTTGTGGCGCAAGGATGTGAATGGTATCGCCGTCCCCGTCTTTTCGATGAGCGGCGCGCAAGTCTATGGGCTGAATGTGGGTGGCCCGTCGTTCCGCGTGAAACCCAAACAGCTGGAGTCGGTCTACGGTCCGCTCCTGATCGAGGCCTCTGAGGCGCTGAGCGTTCAACCTTCCCGGTGAAGGTGCAGAGCGTAATGCTAAACTGCCGAGTTGCTTGCGCGCGCAAATTGCATTCACTTTCAGGCAAGCCGCTTGAAGTTCCAGCGAAAAAGCTATTGCTTGGCGGTGACCCTGCAAAGGGGGTGAACCGTGTCCGCATGAGTAACCCAGATAGCTTTGATTCCTTTCTTGCTCATGCAGATGCACGGGCCAAAACTTGAGGCCTTGCCGTGACGCCATCTAGTGAACTTCTGCATCTGCTGGATATTGAGCAGCTTGAAATCGATCTGTTTCGCGGAATTGGCGGCGGCGGGGAAACCACCACGCGGATATTTGGTGGGCATGTGATCGCCCAGGCGCTGATGGCCGCGTACCGAACCGTCGATGGGCGATTGTGCCATTCGCTGCATGCCTATTTCATCCGTCCGGGTGATCCGGAAATTCCGGTGATTTATCAGGTGGACCGGGCACGGGACGGGGGCAGCTTCACCACCCGCCGGGTTGTTGCGATCCAGCATGGCAAGCAGATTTTCAACTTGTCCGCCTCGTTTCACGTTGAGGAAAGCGGTTGGGACTATCAGCACGCGATGCCGGAATTGGGCCGACCTGAAGATTGGCCAAGCCGGGATGAGCTGCGCGCCACCGCAGCGGACAAAATCCCCGAAAAGTACAAGGCTGATTTCTTGCGTCAGCGCCCAATCGAGTTGCGCGAAGTGGCCCCGCGCGATTTCTTCACACCCGAGAAAGCAGATGACAGCAACCAGCTTTGGTTCCGAATGGAAGCGGCCAAGGGGCAGGATCCTCAGATGCAACATTGTTTGCTTGCCTATGCGTCGGACATGAATTTACTAGGCTCGTCGTTGCGCCCTCATGGTCTGACGTGGTTTCAGGGCTCCGTGATGACTGCCAGCCTTGATCACGCGATGTGGTTCCACGCGCCCATCGATTTTTCGGACTGGCATCTCTACGACCTTGACGCGCCTTGGACTGGCGCCGCGCGTGGTTTCAATCGCGGTGCGATCTATTCTGCGAGCGGCGCGTTGGTCGCGAGCGTGGCCCAAGAAGGGTTGATGCGGCCTTTGAATAAAGGGTGATGACATACCCTCCGTTCAGTCGCAGGTGTACGGTAATCGAAAGCCCTGAATTTTGTTAAACGCGCCGTACGATGATCTACCTCATTCGATGTTGACGAGCGGGGCAATGATATCAGCTTGAAATTTGAATTGGACACAAGATGCCAGAAAACAACGACTTCGCGGACATCACTTTGCTTTTATCTCTGCAACCGTTCGTTCAAGAGTTCGGTATTGAGATAGTGTCCGTCGATGATGGGGAGGTCATAGTGGAAATGCCTTTTTCCAAGCGATTTTCTACGCCCCCACATTCGTTTCCGGCTTCAATCGTCGGTATGTTGGGTGACGTGGCAGCGGTAAGTTCTTGTGGTAGCGCGCTGCCAAAGGGATGGGCAGCGAGCACACTTGATTACACGGTCAAAATGACGGGGCGCGCCATCGGCGAAAGCCTTCGTGCGAAGGCCAAAGTGCTGCAATCGGGTAAAACTACATCCGTCGCGACAGCAGACATTTTCTCAGTTTCAAGCGGTGAGGAAACTCACTGCGGGGTCGTATTGGCGACGACACGAAATTTTGAAATGAAGAAAAACGGGCTGTCTTCAAAGGTCTGATAAGTCCCACAGAAAGGGCACTTATCTAAACCCTACCCAAACACATAAAAGCAGAACTTGTTTCCGTCAGGATCACGCGCATATGCCCCGTAGAACCGGTCAGGAATGCGCTGGCCCGGCGCGCCATCGTCGGTCGCTCCCAACTCCAACGCGCGGGCGTGCATCTTGCCAACCTCTTCTTTACTCTCTGCTGTAAAGGCCAGCATGACACCATTGCCCGGCTCAGGATCACCCTTGTCGTAGGGTTCGCAGACGGCGACCATCGGCTGGCCCTTCGCAATTGAGATGAATGCGATCCGCCCGGTGTCAATGACAACCCTGCCACCCTTTTCGGCGAATAGGTCTGCGTAGAAAGATTTGGCGCGCTCCATGTCGTTCACACCGATGGTTACATATCCGATCATTCAATTGTTCCTTCAAGGAGGGGGCGAGCCAAACCTAGTTGCCAAGCGCTCCGAATTTGCGGTTGAGTTTACGCATGCCGCCGATCCAGCGGTCGTAATTGTCGGTCTTGTTCTTCATGTATCCGCGCACCTCGGCGTGGGGCGTGATCAAGAACGTTTCTTCGCGGATCGCTTCAACGCAGGCCTGCGCGCAGACATCTGGTTCCATCATTCCGTTGATCGCGGCCACGTGATCCTCGTGTCCGCGCGTCATTTCTGTTCTAACAGCTTGTGGACACAGGACCGAAACCTTGATGCCCTCATCGCCGTGGGTCATCGCGATCCACTCGGCGAGGCCAACAGCGGCGTGTTTGGTGACGCCGTACGAGGCGGAACCAACCTGATTGAGCAGCCCCGCAGCCGAGGCGGTGTTGAGCAGATACCCACCGCCGCGCGCTGACATAAGCGGCGCGAGTTTGCGTGTGGCCCAGACATGGGCCATGACGTTGATGTCCCAGCTGCGTTGCCATTCGGCGTTCGGCGTTTCCATGCCCCCGCCAACTGCAATCCCCGCATTGGAAAAGAATAGATCAATCGGGCCAATGTCACGTTCAACCGCATCGATCAAATCAGCGATCTGTGCCTCATCGGAAACATCAACAGTAAAGGCTTGCCCGTCCACGTTGTTAGCAGTTTCCGCAGCGCCCTCGGCATTCATATCAACGCAGATAACATCGGCAGCCCCTTCGGCAGCGAAGGCATGGCACAGCGCGCGGCCAATGCCGCTTGCCGCGCCCGTCACGACGCAGATTTTGTCTTTCAACTCCATGATCTCAACTCCACATGCTCGACCCGCCACAGACCGTTAGCGCCTGTCCGGTGATATATTTGCTGGCGTTTGAGCCTAGGAATACGGCGATGCCCGCAAAGTCGTCCGGCTCACCAAGGCGGCGCAACGGGATGGATTTGGAGTATTTCTCTTCTACCCCCGGCTTATCCCACAGCTCACGCGCAAAGTCGGTTTTCACCAAGCCCGGACAGATTGCGTTAAAGCGAATGCCTTGAGGCCCAAACTCTGCCGCGAGATTGCGCACTAGCCCGATGAGCGCCAGCTTGGACATGCCATAGGTGCCCAATGTGTCCGAGGCTTTGAACGCACCAATCGAAGAGGTGAACATCATTGAGCCTGCGCCCCTCGCGGCCATATCCGGCGCGACCATCTTGGCGAGCCAGAGGTTGGATTGCACATTTGCATTCATCGTGCGCTCGTACTGTTCGTCTGAGATGCCAGCGATTGGACCGTAGTATGGGTTCACACCTGCGTTGCCGACGACGATGTCGATAGGTCCGGCAATCTCATGCGTTTTATCTACCAAGGCCTGCAATTGCTCTTTATGCACGATGTTGCTTGCGGCGCCAAAAGCACGCTCTGCGCCAACGGCGGTGTTTATATGCGCCGCTGCCGCGTCCAGTTCTTCTTGCGAGCGCGACGAAATAACGACCGTGGCGCCGTGCTCTGCCAAGCCTTTGGCCATCTCAAAGCCCATGCCTTTGGACGCGCCAGTCAGCAGCGCGACCTTGCCGGTTAGATCAAACATGCTCATCCCATGAACCCGCCTGAGCCGCGGGCTTCTGTGTCGCCCTTAATGGCGTCCTGACGCGAATTGCTGTCTTTGTAGGTCTGCACTTCGTTGCGCGCGATCACGTGGTGATGCACCTCATCAGGGCCATCCGCGTAGCGCAATGTGCGCTGCTGTGCGTACATGCCAGAAAGCGGCGACCACTGGCTGATGCCCGTTGCGCCGTGCACCTGCATCGCTTGGTCGATGATATCGCAGACCTGCTCTGGCACTTTGGCTTTGATCATCGACACCCAAATGCGCGCTTCTTTGTTGCCCAGAACGTCCATCGCTTTGGCGGCTTTCAGAACGAGCAGGCGCATCGATTCAATCTCGATTTTCGCGCGGCTGATAGTTTCCATGTTCTTGCCCAGATCAACGATCTTCTTGCCGAAGGCGACACGGTTCAGGCCACGGTCAATCATCAGATCAAGTGCCTTTTCGGCCTGACCGATAGAGCGCATGCAGTGGTGAATGCGACCCGGCCCAAGGCGGACTTGGCTGATTTCAAAACCGCGCCCTTCCCCCCAAAGGATATTCTCCTCCGGCACGCGCACGTTGGAGAAACGGATGTGCATATGCCCGTGAGGCGCATCGTCGTGGCCAAAGACATGCATCGGGCCCAAGATCTCAACTCCGGGGTGATCCATTGGCACAAGTATCTGGGATTGCTGGCGGAATGCTTCCGCATCAGGAGAGGTTTTGACCATCACGATCATAATTTTGCAGCGCGGATCGCCAGCACCGGAGATATAATATTTCTCGCCGTTCATCACCCATTCGCCGTTCTCTAGGACGGCGGTCATGCCAATATTCTTGGCATCGGAGGACGCGCGATCAGGTTCTGTCATGGCAAAGGCGGAGCGGATTTCACCGGCAAGCAAAGGCTTCAACCACTTGTCTTTCTGCGCCTGCGTGCCGATACGTTCGAGCACCTCCATGTTGCCGGTGTCGGGCGCAGAACAGTTCAGCGTTTCAGAGGCGAGGGGATTTTTGCCCAGCTCAGCCGCGATGTAGGCGTAATCCAGATTGGACAGACCTTCGCCCGTCTCCGCGTTGGGCAGGAAGAAGTTCCAAAGCCCCGCGTCGCGTGCCTTTTGCTTGGCGGCGTTCATCAATTCCGTTTGCTTGGGGTGATAGGACCAGCGATCCTCAAGCCCTTTAGCGAGCTGGTGATATTCTTCGGTCATCGGATCGACGTTTTCGCGAATATGTTTGATCACCGCGTTCAGCAGTGGCTTGGCTTTGTCGGACATTTCCAGATTATTGAGGGTCGTTGGGTCTTTGGAATCGGACATCATGTGCCTCCTGTTGGCGGATTTATTTGTTCACCCATTTGGGCGCGCGCTTCTCGACGAAGGCGTTGACGCCCTCTTTAAAATCCTCGGTCTTGGACAGATCGGCGATAACTTCGCGTGAATAGGCAATGCTATCGGCCATGCCGTCGCGCTTGCTCAGATCGTTGAGCACACGTTTGGTCGCTTTGACCGCAGAGGGGGAGACTGTGCAAAGCTGCTCAGCTTTCTCCATCGCTTTGGCCATCAATTCTTCATGCGGATGCACTTCATTGACGCAGCCCATCTTCAGCGCTTCCGCTGCGCTGATCGTGCGCCCAGTGTACATCATTTCTTGCGCCGCAAGGCGGCCGACGTAGCGCGATAGGCGTTGCACACCAGACGCGGCAGCAAAGAAGCCGACCTTGACTTCGGGCAGGGCAAACTTGGCCTGCTCGGATGCAAGGATGATGTCGCAGGACAGCGCCGTTTCAAATCCACCGCCCATGGCAAAACCATTGACCGCAGCGATGATCGGCTTTTCGAGGTCAAAGCGAGATGACAGACCTGCGAAACCTGTCTCTGTCATCTTGGCCTTGCTCCCGCCAGTGGCAGTCGCCTTGAGATCATTGCCTGCAGTGAACGCCTTGTCGCCGGCACCCGTCAATACCGCGACCCAGAGGTCTTGGTTCGCAGCAAACTTGTCCCAGCAATCCGCCATCTCATTGTGCATATCCACATGAACGGCGTTGTAGACTTCGGGGCGGTTCATAGTGACCAGAAGGATATTGCCCCGCGTTTCGGTCTTGATGAATTCGTAGCTCATACTTTCAATCCTCCGGTATCAATATTTGTGAACTTACTGCCTGTTGCCGCCAGCGCGCGCAGCGTGTCAGCAGGTGCAAAAGCAGAATCTTCTGCACCAAGCTTTTCCATGCGGTCCAACACAGCCTGTGCGCCCACTATATCACCAAAAAACATCGGGCCGCCCTTGTCGGCAGGCCAGCCATAGCCATTCAGCCAGACCACATCGATATCAGAGGGCCGCTGCGCCTTGTTCTCTTCGAGGATTTTTACTGCCTCGTTGATCATCGGATAGATACAAATCTCAACGATTTCTTCAGCGCTCATCGTGCTTGGTTTTGCGCCTGTAATGTCGTGGATAATTCCAGCTGTTACATCCGATGGAATGGGTCTGCGCGCGTCGTCGTAATCGTAAAACCCCGCCTTGGTTTTCTGCCCGCGCCGGTCCAGTTCACACAGCGCATCGCGGATCGGGTTGTCCGTCGTTGCCCCCTTGGACCAGCCGATATCAAGGCCAGCCAAATCGCTCATCTGAAACGGTCCCATCTTGAAGCCGAAAGCATTGAGGGCGGCGTCCACATCCCAAGGCATCACGCCCTGATAGACCAGCTTGTTCGCCTGAATTTGGCGCGCGAACAGAATGCGATTGCCGACAAAACCGGGGCAGACGCCCACAAGCGCTGCGATCTTGTTGATGTCTTTGGCCAACGACATGCAACTCGCAACAACGTCATCGCTCGTATGTTTTGCGCGCACAATTTCGAGCAGCTTCATCACATTGGCGGGCGAGAAAAAATGCAGGCCGATCACATCCTCGGGGCGTTTGGTCATTGATGCAATCTTGTCAATGTCCAGCGCAGAGGTGTTCGTCGCCAGAATTGCACCCGGCTTCGCCACGCGGTCGAGTTCTGTGAAAATCTTGCGCTTGAGGTCCATGTCTTCGAACACCGCCTCAATCACCAGATCGCACTCGCCAAGGTCCGCCAGCGTCAAACGTCCGTCAAGCCGATCCATGCGCGCTTCAACTTCATCCTGCGCAAATCGGCCCTTATCGCAGGAGCGCTGATAATTCCCGCGCACAACTTTCAAGCCGCGATCAAGCGCGTCTTGCGTGGTCTCGACGATGCGCACGTCGAAGCCCGCTGTGGCAAAATTCATCGCGATGCCGCCGCCCATGGTGCCCGCACCGATGATACCCACGGTTTTTATTGCCCGTAGAGGCGTGTTTGCTGGCAGGCCGGGCACATCCCATGCCGCCTTGCCAGCCGCCGCGATGTAGGCACCTATTTCGGTTTCGGTCGGGGAAATCATACTTTGGCCTCTTGGTTGTCAAGACAGGTCGTGCGGATAGCACGGCGGTCGATTTTGTCCGTGGCACCGCGGGTAAGCACGTCGTGCTGAACCCACAGATGCACCGGAATTTTGAAGGGGGCGAGGTGTGTTTGCAGGAATGCCGCCATGTCTTCGCGCGTGAGCGTCGCGCCCTCTTGCAATTGAACTGCGGCGCCCACCGTTTCGCCCAAACGCGCGTCAGGGACAGAGAACGCAGCCGCCTCCAACACATCAGGATGGCGGTGCAGCGCACCCTCCACATCGAGGCAGGCGATGTTTTCGCCCCCCCGAATGATGATGTTTTTCTTACGATCAAGGATGGTCACATAGCCGCCTTCGTCCAGCACGCCCAAATCTCCAGTGCGCAGCCAGCCGTCGTTCAGGATCTCAGCTGTTGCCTCTGGTTTGTTCAAATAACAGCGCATGTTTGCGGGGCTTTTGACTGTGATCTCCCCCAATGTGCCCAAAGGCACGTCATTGCCTGCATCATCGAGCATGCGAAGTTCCTGAAGGGGGGGGTGCAATTTGCCCGCGCTTTCGGGCCTCGCGGTATAGTCGTCGCCGATCATGCCAATGCCCAAAGCATTGGTTTCTGTCATGCCCCAGCCTGTTGCGATGCCCGCATTCGGAAAGGCTTTTGCCAATTGCGCCACCTGCGCACCAGGCCGTTTTGCACCGCCCGAACCGAGGTAATCCAGCGTCGGTAGCGTCTCGCCCATCCTGCGGGCGGCCTGCATCAATTCGGCCGTTTGTGTCGGCACGCCCAAAAAGCGGGTTATGGCATTATCTCGGATAAGGCGCACGGCCTCCTCTGCATCCCACTTGTTCATCAGTGTGATTTTGGCCCCCGCAGGCAAGCTCAGCAGAAATAGCGGATGGGTGGCCGTGACATGAAAGAGCGGGGTGGTGACCAGCGCGGACACCCGCAGCGGCTCTGGCGCGGCAGGATCGGGAGGCGTGACCAAGGGCGCTAGGACCGATTGCATCAACCAACTGAACACCGCGTTCACTGCCCCGCGATGGGTCTGCACCACGCCCTTCGGATGACCTGTCGTGCCAGAGGAATACATGACCGCAAAGTCATCGTCGGTGTCTACCGTGACGTCTGGTGCGGCATCCGATCCGGCGTTCTTTTTGAGCGTTGTAAAGTCATGCACGCCACGTCCTTCAGCGTCTCGCACACCGATTAAGGTCAGGCCCAGTTCCGTCTGCAATGGGACAAGGCGCTCCATTCGGGGGCCGTCGGCAAAGATGATTTTCGCGCCACTGTCGCGCAGAGCATAGTCTAGCTCTTCGGTTGTCCACCAAGCATTGACGAAAGTCACCACGCCGCCGAGGGAAGAAATCGCAAGCACCAACGCCATAAGTTCTGGATAGTTGCGCATTGCGATGGCCACACGATCACCTTGCTGCACTCCCAGTTCATCGCGCATGGCATGGGCCAATTGGTACACCGTGCGGGTGAAGTCTCCATAGGTCTGCACCTCGCCCTCATAGGCGACGTACTCCAGCGCGCCGTCGCCATGTTTTGCCCAGCCAGTTGCCAGTAAGGCGGACACCGTTGGCGGGATATTCTTGAACGCCTTGAACGTGACACCGCGTACGTCGACCTCGTGGACTGCGAATGTCGGGTCCGTGGTGATGACATGGCGCACGGCATCCTCTGGCGTCATAGCCGTCATTTTGTCAGCTGAGTGCATTGTATCATTCCCTCCCGAAAGAATCCGTCTTTTCGCGGCGCCGCCAAACACAGATTAGGCAGATATTCCGCTGGTGCCAATACCGCAGAACGGAACGTTATTCCGCAAAAAAGGTGATTTATCGCGGGTTTTGTGATCGGCTCTGCTGTCGCAGAAGAGCCCGCCGGGGGGCTGACCCCAGTTGTAACGGTGTTAATTCCACGTCTTTAGAGTTCGTGTTTAAAATCAACGTTTTGGGCTGAAGCTCTGTGCTGAAATAGGGTGAGCGGAGTGTTTGGGCGGAATTGGCTTGCAGCGATCACAGATATGATATCCGTTGAGA